>CAUJDI010000016.1 GCA_963169565.1 Bacillota bacterium
ATAGGGTGAAAAGCCAAGATGCGCGCCATGGGCTTCATCGACGATGACCGTCAGCCCATGCCGGTGGGCGATGCGGATGATCTCCGGCAGGTCGCTCATCACGCCTTCATAGGTGGGGCAGGTGATGATCAGCACCCTTGCATCGCCGTGCCGGGCGATGGTCCCCTCGATTTTTTTGACGCTGAGCGAGGCCATGATCTGGTAACGCAGGTTGGTCTGCGGATAGATGAAATGCGGTTTGAGGTTGTTGATAGCCAAAGCATGGTAGACGGAGCGATGGCAGTTGCGCGACATGAGCACGCTGTCCCCGGGCACGGTCACGGCGCGGATCGCCGCGAGCAGGCCGACCGTGCTGCCGTTGATCAGAAAAAAGCTGTGCCTTGCCCCAAATACCTCCGCCGCCTGCTCCATGGCGTCCCTGAGGATGCCTCCCGCCGCATGCAGGTGATCAAACCCCTTGATCTCCGTGATGTCAAGGTCCGCCGCCAGCGTTTTCAGATAGGGTGCGAGCTGGATGTTTCGTTTATGCCCGGGCATGTGCATCGGCAGCGTGACCGGGCAGGATTTCTGCAGCAGTTCAAGCAAGGAATCCGCCATTCTCAACCTCATTCGTCATTTTGTCAGCGAGCCTCGGAAGGCGTCCCTTCGGCTAAGCGCTGATGTGCATTATACGCACGCATTCTTCGCTGCGCAATAAGATATTTCACACCATCGGACAGCCCGAAAAAACAAGGCCGCCATTGATCAGGCAGCCTTTTTCTTCCTTGAGTTTCACGGATCGTCCCCCTCGACAATAAAGTTGCCGGAGGGCATCGGGGAGGGAGGAGGCACGTCAGGCAATCCGGCATCGGGAGGATCCGTCGGCAGGGGGGTGGGCCTCGCCTGCGCGGAGGACACGGCGAGGTCGAAGAGGAACTGCTGGGTCTTCCTGTCCGCGCTGCCGCTGGAACCCAGCTTGTTGTCCTTCTGGAAGGCCCTGACCGCGGCCTTGGTCCCCTCCAGGTAGGCGCCGGTCACCGTTCCTTTATAGTAGCCCAATTCCTTCAGCTTGCTCTGGAGCCAGTAGACGTCATCTCCTTGCATCCCTGACTTCAGGTTGCGGGGCTCTGACACCGGAGGCACGGAGCCGTCATAGGCCGGGGGCTGGGTCGGGGCGGGGGTCGCGTTGTGAAGCCAGGTGGACTTGTTGAATTCCCCTGGTTTGCTGGCGGCTTTCAGCTCCGGGTCAAGCGGCGCGTTCTCATGGATGAGCACCTGGGTGCCGGCGCCGACGTTGTCGTAGATCCATTTTGCGTCGGCAACGGTGAGGCGGATGCAGCCGTGGGAGGCGCGGGAGCCGAGTTTGCGGACGGAGTTCATGTTCACGTCGTCGAGGTTATTGGAATTGTAGATCACGGAGTGGAAGGCGATCTCGCTGTCGATGCGCACCCACCAGCGCGCTTTGCCGCCGCCCCAGTTGGGGAACTCCGCCCAGCGGGCCTTCCGGCCCGTAAGCGTATACGTACCCGGCCTGCTGGGGTAACTGGCCGTTCCGGTCGAACAGAGGAAAATCCTTTCCAGTCTTGTGAACTGCCCGGATTCATCCCTGCCGAAGACCTTGATGAGTTGGTTGTTGACGTCCACCTCGATGAAATAGGGAACGGGCGTGGGCGCGGGCGAAGGCTTCGGCACACCGCCGGCCCTGACGACATCAAGGGAAAACATAACGTTCCAGGTCTGCTCCCCGATCACGCCGTCCGGAACCAGCCCGTTCATACGCTGAAACTCCCTGACGGCCTTGCTGGTATGCTCATAAAACCCGCCTGTCAGCTTCCGGTCAAAGTATCCCAGCGCAGTGAGACGCTCCTGGACCAGTTTGACCTGGCTGTTCTTGGCGCCGTAGGCGATGATGCCGGCGTATTTGACCTCCGGCGGCGGGGTGGGGAGGGGCATCGGCGTCGAGGCGGGGTCGGGCGTGGGCATCACGATGTCATCGGAATACAGCCTGATCAGGGTCTGCACGTCCG
Organism: Bacillota bacterium; assembly: GCA_963169565.1. GTDB lineage: Bacteria > Bacillota > Clostridia > Christensenellales > Aristaeellaceae > UBA6115. The sequence goes on from CAUJDI010000016.1 coordinate 2,007, forward strand.
CGCTGCCGGTTTTTGGAAGGCCGTTTTCCTCCTGAAAATGGCCGACCGCGGCGGTGGTCCCGTCCAGATAGTTGCCGGAAATCTGGCCCCAGTAATAGCCCAGTTCGCTCAGCCGCGTCTGAAGACGGCTCACGTCCTTGCCGCTGTCTCCCTTTTTCAGCGGGCGATGGGCGTCGCCATAGATCAGCTCCTGAAGGTCAAGGTCGGCGACGCCGGTCGCCTCCAGCCCGTATGCTTCCTGGACCGCGCGGACGGCCTTGCGCGTCGCGTCCAGGTAGTTGCCAGTCACAGGGCCGGCATAATAGCGGAGGTCTTTCATCCGCGTCTGAAGCAGTCTGACTTCCTCGCCCTTGTCGCCGTAGCGGAGCTCCCGGCCTTCGGACGTGACGATGACGACCTCCTCCTCCCCCATCCTGACATCTTCCGCGGACGCGAGGGAAAGCAAGCACGTCAGTGCCAAAAGGAGCGTCAGCAATCGTTTCATCCCAAAACCTCATTCCGTACGTTCATGGACTGAATTGTAAAATATCTGACATACATATGCAAGATGTCAGAAATAATGTTTTCAAATCCGTCATTGTATGGCTGCCCGCAGCGGCCTGCGAGGGAAACAGGTCCTTTTGGCTATGCTTCAGCCTTCTCCGCGTCCGCCAGCCTGTCCCCCAGGATGACCCCCATGACCGAAGCCATCATCAGCCCGCGGGTCCAGCCGCTGGAATCGCCCAGGGAATAGAAGCCCCTGATGTTGGTGTTCAGGCGCTCATCCATCCTGACGCGGTTGGAGTAAAACTTCAGCTCAGGTGAGTACAGCAGCGTTTCCGGCGAAGCAAAGCCGGGGACCACCAGCTCCATGGACTGCATGAAGGCGACGATGTTGGTCATGGCGCGGTACGGCATGGCGGCCGTGATGTCCCCCGCGACGGCGTCCTTCAGGGTGGGTTTCACGTTGGCGCGCAGCAGTTCATTCTCCCAGGTCCGCTTGCCGTCCAGGATGTCGCCGAAGCGCTGCACCAGGATGTGCCCGTTGGCCAGCATGTTGGTGAGTTCGCCGATCTTCTTCGCGTAGGCGATGGGCTGATTGAAGGGGATGTTGAAGTTGTGCGAGGAGAGGATGGACAGGTTGGTGTTCTCGCTCTTCCTGTCCTTGAAGCTGTGCCCGTTGACAACCGCAAGGTCGTCGTCATAATTCTCCTGGCTGACAAAGCCGCCGGGATTCTGGCAGAAGGTCCGGACCCTGTCCTTGAACGGGTGAGGATAGCCGATGAACTTGCCCTCATAGAGCACATCGTTGATCTCTTCCATCACCTCGCTGCGCACTTCGACCCGGACGCCGATGTCCACCGTGCCCGGCTGATGGGCGATGCCGTGTTCCTGGCATGTCTTCTCCAGCCAGTCTGCGCCGCGCCGGCCGGTGGCAATGACGGTGTCCCTGGCCCTGATCTCCTCGCGGTCCGTGCCGTCCGGTTTCTCCGCGATGACACCCACGCACTGGCTGTCATTCAGGAGCAGGTCGACGCAGTTGACCCCGAACCTGATCTCCACGCCCTTTGAGATGAGGTACTCCTGGATCGCTCCGTAGATCTGCTGTGCCTTTTCCGTTCCCATATGCCGGATCGGGCAGTCCACCAGCCTGAGGCCGGCCCGGATGGCGCGGCGGCGGATCCCCTTGAGCCTCTCGTCCTCCACCAGTCCCTCCACGCTGGGTTCCGCGCCGAACTCAAGGTAGATGCCGTCGGTGTAGTCGATCATATCCTGGCAAAAGGCGGCGCCGACCAGTTCGGGCAGCTGGCCCCCCACCTCATGGGAGAGGGACAGTTTGCCGTCGGAATAGGCACCCGCGCCGGAAAAGCCAGTGGTGATATGGCAGTACGGCCGGCAGGATACGCAGCGGCCCGCCGTGCCCTTGGGACAGCGTCTCTTTTCGATGGGCTGCCCCTTTTCAAGGATCAGGATCCTTTTTCTGCTGCCCCGCCGCAGCAGCTGGATGGCGGTGAAGATCCCCGCAGGACCCGCGCCGACGATCAAACAGTCATAATGCATCAGGCTTCCCCGTCCTTTCATCAACGGTGTCATCTTATGAAAACCAGCCGTCTGTGTCAACTTGATGGCAGAAGCGCAAACGGGGAGAATTGGCGGTTGACGACGGGTGAAAGGGCAGTTATAATGAGCCATCGGTCGCCATCCGCCGTGCAAACGGCGTCAGCCAGGCGAGATGTGCGAAGGGGGGGAAACAGGTGTCTGAAGTACGGGTCAAGGAAAATGAAACGCTGGAAAGCGCTCTGAAGCGCTTCAAGCGTCAGTGCGCCCGCTCCGGCGTGATCGCCGAAGTCCGCAAGCGCGAGCATTATGAAAAGCCCAGCGTCAAGCGCAAGAAGAAGGCGGAAGCCGCGCGCAAGCGGAAGTATTGATCCTTTGATGAAAAGCCCGCGTCGAGCGGGCTTTTTCATGTCTTCCCGGCGCCTTACACTCCCGTCCCTCATTTCGTCCCGCCCGGGTCAATTTCCGCCCACCAACTCTCACCCCAGCCTTGCCTACTGACCGGGGCTTGTGCTATTATCGCCTGGGTATCCGTGAGATATCCAAATGATAAACCTGCGGGAAGGCGTCTGCGGGCAGAAATAGGAGGAGGACAACCCATGATCAAGATCGGTATCAACGGATTTGGGCGTATCGGCGGGCTGGTTTTCAGCGCGGCGCTGCAGTATCCCAAGGAAGTGCAGGTCGTAGCAGTCAACGATCCTTTCATCGATGTGGAATACATGGCCTACATGATCAAGTATGACACGGTGCACGGCCGCTTTGACGGCGAGGTCACCGCGGACAAGGAAAAGAACGTCCTTCACGTCAACGGCAAGGAGATCAAGGTCTATGCCTGCATGAAACCTGAAGAGATCCCATGGAGCGAGTCCGGCGCCGAGTACATCGCTGAGGCCACCGGGGTGTTCACGGACACACCCAAGGCCAGCGCGCACTTTGTCGGCGGCGCAAGGAAGGTCGTCATCACCGCGCCCGCCAAGGACAAGGAAACCCCGATGTTCGTCATGGGCGTCAACCATACTTCCTATAAGAAGGACATGAAGGTCGTCTCCAACGCGTCCTGCACCACCAACTGCCTGGCCCCCCTTGCCAAGGTCATCCATGACAAGTACGGCATCAAGGAAGGCCTGATGACCACCGTTCACTCGACCACCGCGACCCAGAAGACGGTTGACGGGCCTTCCAAGAAGGACTGGCGCGGCGGCCGCGCGGCCAGCGCGAACATCATCCCCTCCTCGACCGGCGCAGCCAAGGCCGTGGGTGTCGTGATCCCCGAGCTGAAAGGCAAGCTGACCGGCATGTCCTTCCGCGTCCCCACCATCAACGTATCCGTGGTCGACATGACCTGCACGCTGAACACCCCGACCACTTATGAGGACATCAAGGCCACGATGAAAGCCGCCTCCGAAAGCAAGCATTGGAAAGGCATCATAGGTTACACGGAGGACGCGGTCGTGTCCAGCGACTTCATCCATGATTCCCGCACTTCCATTTTCGACGCGGATGCCGGCATCATGCTCAACGAGACCTTCGTCAAGCTGGTCGCCTGGTATGACAATGAGTGGGGCTATTCCTGCAAGGTGGTCGACCTCATCCGCCACATGGCGAAAGTCGACGCAGAGTAAAATTCATCAGCAACCACATGCACAAGGCCCCGGATCGCATCCGGGGCCTTTACACATGTCAATGCATTACTTCCCGACGCAGAAGGCTGAGAACACCTCATCCAGCAGGGCTTCGGACACGTTGTTCCCGGTGATCTCCCCCAGGGACTGCAGGGCCTGGTTCAGATCCACCGCGCACAGGTCCAGCGGCAGGCCGTCCGCCATTGCCCGGGCCGCGTTTTGAAGGGACAGGGCCGCTTCCCGCGCCAGGCGGGCATGGCGCGCCAGAGTGAGGGTGTTTTCCCCCATGCCGCCGGCATGCGCGCGGATGGCGCGCCGGAGGACGCCCATCCCGTCCCCTGTCCTGGCGGACAGCGGGATCGCCTGATCCTCCGGGATACCCCTCTCCTTCAGCCAGGGGCCGATCCCCGGGTCACGGGGCAGGTCGCATTTGTTCAAAACCAGCAGGTGGTCAAGCCCTTCCATCCTGTCAAGGATCATCCTGTCCAGGCCGTCCGGTTTGCCATTAAAATCCATGACCATGACCCGGAGGTCCGCGCTGCGGATCGCGTCCAGCGCACGGCCGATCCCGATCATCTCGACCGTCTCCCCGTTCTCCCTGATCCCCGCGGTGTCCTTGAGCAGCACCCGGATGCCGTCCAGTTCGACCGCGCCGGTCACAAGGTCCCTGGTGGTCCCGGGGATGTCCGTCACGATCGCTCGCTCCTCCATCAACAGGGCGTTGAGCAGGGAGGATTTCCCCACGTTGGGCTTGCCGCAGATGACCACGTGCAGCCCCTCCTCCAGGATCCTGGCCGCGCGCTCGTCGCAGGCCTTCCGCAGGCGGTCCGCAAGACCATTGATCACCGGCAGGATATCGCCGACTGCCTCAGCCTCATCGATCTCCTCCGGATAATCGATCGCCGCCGTCACGCCGGCCATGATCCTGAGCAGATCCGCCTGCGCCTTCTGGACGAAGCGCAGCGTGCCGCCCTGCAGCTGCCTGAGCGCGGCGTCCGACGCCATGGAACCCGTCGAGGCGATGAGCTGCATCACCGCCTCAGCCTGGCTCAGGTCGATCCTGCCATTTAAAAAGGCGCGCCGCGTGAACTCCCCCGGCTGCGCGGGCACGGCGCCCAAAGAGAACAGCGCTTGAAGGATGGACGAAACGACCTGCTCCCCGCCGTGCACCTGGATCTCCGCGACGTCCTCGCGCGTGTAGCTCCGCGGCGCGCGCATGATCACCGCCATGCACTCGTCCAGCACGCGCCCCTGAAAGGCGGCTTTCCCGTACATCATCACACGGTCGGAAAAGGCGGTTCGCGGATCCGCGGGAACAAAGATCCCCCTCAGGATCCTTTCCGCATCAGGCCCCGAAACGCGGATGACCGCCAGGCCCGCGCGCCCCGGCGGCGTGGCCAGCGCCGCGATGGTCGTCTCTTCCATGTCCCCTCCTGACAGGCGGAGTATAAAGCAAGGATGGGTTGCCCGCAAGCCGGCTTTGATTGAATGAATCCCCCGATTCCGTTATAATGGGCCGCACGGGGAGGATGAACATGTCTTTTGCGCACCTGCATCTGCATACGGAATACAGCCTGCTGGACGGCGCATGCCGGATCGGCCCGCTGATGGAAAGGCTCAGGGAACTGGGCATGGACGCCTGCGCGGTGACGGACCACGGCGCGCTCTACGGCGCGATCGATTTTTACAAGGCATGCAAGTCAAACGGTATCCACCCCGTCATCGGGTGTGAGGTCTACGTCTGCAATGACATGGATGAGAAAAAAACCGTCGCCCGCGAGTACAGCCACCTGATCCTGCTCAGCGAGAACATGCAGGGCTACCGCAACCTGATGAAGCTGAGCAGCGAGGGTTTCACGAGGGGATTTTACTACAAGCCCAGGATCGACCTGAAGCTGCTGGAAAAGCACTCCGGCGGCCTGATCGCCCTCTCCGCCTGCCTGTCAGGCGAACTGCCCAAGATGCTGCTGGAAGGGCGGTATGAGGACGCGAAAAGCCATGCCCTTCTGATGCAGCGGATCATGGGCAGGGGCAATTATTTCATCGAACTGATGGACCATGCCCTCCGGGAAGAGAAGATGGTCCTCCCCCAGTTGATCAGGCTGTCCGAAGACACGGGCATCCCGCTGGCCGTCACCAACGACTGCCACTACCTGCGGCGTGAGGACGCGCGCGCCCAGGAGGTCCTGATGTGCATCCAGACCGGCAAGACGCTGGAGGACGGCCAGCGGATGCGGATGGAAACCGAGGAACTCTACGTCAAAGGCGAAGAGGAGATGCGCAGGCTCTTCCCCCATCTCGGGGACGCCATTGAACGCACGGAGCAGATCGCGAAGCGCTGCAGCGTGGATTTTGATTTCTCAAGCCACCACCTCCCGCACTATCTGTCAGACACGGCGGAAAGCAACCGGGATCTGCTCGTCCGTCTGTGCCGGGAAGGCCTCAGGAAGCGCTATCCCGCCCAGCCCGGGGAGGCGTCGGAGCGCCTGGAGTATGAGCTTGAGGTCA
>CAUJDI010000017.1 GCA_963169565.1 Bacillota bacterium
TACTGTGGGGCTCATGGCATCAAAGCCTGTCATGAACCGCAGGGTGGACAGGCTGTACAGCATCCCGGGCTCCGTCCCCAACCCCATCAACATGCCCGGCTACTGCTACTTCAGGGACCGCTGCAACCGCGCCTTTGAGAAGTGCGAGGGGCAGTACCCTCCACAATTCTTTGTTTCCCCGACCCACAGCGTCGCCTGCTATCTGTACGAGGACATTCAGAATGCAAAATAACGTGACCGCCGCAAGGCCAGCCAATCCCGCCTCTTTTGCGGACAATATCCTGGAAGTCAGAAACCTGAAAAAGTACTTCCCCATCCGTTCCGGCCTCTTCGGCCGCGTTGTCGGCCAGGTGAAAGCCGTCGACGGCATCAGCTTTTCCATCGGGCGCGGGACCACCATGGGCCTGGTCGGTGAGTCCGGCTGCGGGAAAACCACCGTCGGGAAAACCATCCTGCGCCTGAACGACAAGACCTCGGGCGACGTGCTGTTCAACGGTGAGGAGATCTTTGGCCTTGGCAGCCAGGAACTGCGCAAAAAGCGGCCAAGGATCCAGATCATCTTCCAGGATCCATATTCCAGCCTGTCTCCGCGCATGCCGGTGGGCGAGATCATCGGCGAGGCGGTGAAGGAGCACGGGATCGTCCCTGAAAGCGAATTTGACAGCTACATCACCCGCATCATGGAGTCCTGCGGGCTGCAGGCCTATCACAAGGACCGTTATCCGCACGAGTTCTCCGGCGGCCAGCGCCAACGGATCTGCATCGCTCGCGCCCTGGCCCTCAACCCGGATTTCATCGTCTGCGATGAACCGGTTTCTGCCCTTGACGTATCCATCCAGGCTCAGATCATCAACCTTTTGGCAGATCTGCAGAAAGAATTCGGCCTGGCTTTCCTGTTCATTTCGCATGACCTGTCTGTGGTCGAGCACATCTCGGACACAGTCGGCGTGATGTATCTGGGCAGCATGGCGGAGTACGGAACGACCGAGGATATCTTCAGCAATCCGCTCCATCCCTACACCAAAGCGCTGTTCAGCGCGATCCCCGTACCGGATCCGACGGTCAAGATGGACCGCATCATCCTGGAGGGCAGCATCCCATCGCCCGCGAATCCCCCGACAGGCTGCAAGTTCCATACCCGCTGCGCGCAGTGCATGGAGAGGTGCAAGACGATCGCTCCCAAAGAGGTGGATTTTTCAGGGCACATGGTGGCCTGCCACCTGTACTATGAGGATAAGCAATGAAGAAAAGGAAGGAATTTGTTGACGACGGCCGTGTCATTGCCCCGATGAACGTCGAAGGCATGCCGTGGCACGGCGCAGTGCTGACGGAAAGCCCGCAGGGGACAGCCCAGCTTGAGAAACATCAGGTCCGCTACGTGATCTGGGGCGCAATGGGCGCTGCGCTGACCGTGGCGGGCGTGCTTTCCGCCGGCATCATCCTCTTTGTACTTTTCTGCACCAATGTCTGGCTGAAGTAGCCTTTTGTGAATGATGTCCTCCTATCGCAGGCACCTTGTCGCTTGTCCCGAATGCGGGAAGGACGTGCTTGACCACATGCGGGAATGTCCCTTCTGCCATGCGGGGCTGGCACCTCTGACCGGCGGAGCCTGGCCGGAGGAGAAGGTCAGGAGGATCAGGAAACAGCTCAATATCATCGGCTTTGTCATCGCCGCGGCGTTTCTTCTATGGCGCCTGCTGCGATGATTATAATTACAGTTGATTTAAATCAATAGGAGGAATGAAACGATGGAATTACTCAAGGGCATATATTCCGTGGGCGTACAGAATCCGACATTGCGCGTTTTCGACATCATCATGAAGACGCCGCACGGCACCAGCTACAACGCCTACCTCATCAGGGGGGAAGAGAAGACCGCCCTGGTGGAAACCGCAAAGGAAGGCTTCCTGGAGGAATACCTGAAGAACATCGGGGAAATCATCCCCTTTGAGCAGGTGGATTACCTCATCATCAACCATACCGAGCCGGACCATGCCGGCATCATCCCGGTGCTTCTTGAAAAGAACCCGGATCTTCAGATCGTCGGCAGCGCGGGCGCCATCAACTTCATCGGCGAGATCATCAAACGACCCTTCAACGGCCGGGCAGTCAAGAAAGGCGACACGCTGGACCTGGGCGGGCGGACGCTGAGCTTCTATCCGATGCCGAACCTGCACTGGCCGGACACCATGTTCACCTTTGACTCACTCACCCGAGCGCTGTTCACCTGCGATTTCCTGGGAGCGCATTATTCGTTTTCCCCGCTCCTCCTCAGCCGTGTGGAGGATCGGGAAGGTTACCTGGACGCGGTGAAGCAATATTACATGGACATCATGAGTCCCTTCGCCCAGCCGTTCGTGATCAACGGGGTCAAGGCGGTTAGGGAGCTGGATCCCTCCATGGTGCTCACAGGGCACGGCGCGGTGCTGGACACCATGATCGGTGAGATCTGCGATGTTTATGAACGCCTTGCGGAAAAGCCAAAGAAGGAAGGGAAAACCGCTGCCGTCATTTACGTCAGCGCGTACGGGTATACCAGGTCCCTTGCGGAAGCCATTTCTGGGGTTCTGACGGATACCGGCATCAAGGTCAGCCTGATCGAGCTGAATGATGGGAACAGGGAACAGGCCATGGCGGCGGTCGGTGAAGCGGACGGCATCCTGTTCGGCTCGCCGACTTTCCTGGGCGACGTCCTTCAGCCCATCGGGGAGCTGCTGGCCGCCATCCATCCCTATCAGCTAAAGGGCAAGCTCTGTTCAGCCTTCGGCTCCTATGGCTGGAGCGGCGAGGCGGTCGGCAATATCAACAGCCGGCTAGAACAGCTTAAATCCCGTACGATCGAAGGCTTCCGCGTACGCTTCAGGCCCAGCGCGGCTGAACTGGAGAACGTGCGCGCCTTTGCCCGCACCTTCGCGGAGAACCTGTAAGGGGTTCGCTCCATGCGGGGAGGAGGTAGACCATGCCGGATGACAACTGTTACATCTGTATAGAAACCCTTGTACCGCCGATGCCGGATGCGGGCGATCCCCTTTGGGAAAAAGCGCCGAAGGCCGAACTGCATGAGGTGGTCAGCGGGAAGACTCCGTTTCTGGCGACGGAGTTCCGCCTTGTGCGGGATGACAGTCAGGGAGCGCTCTTCCTGCGCTTCCTTGCTGAGGACGACGAGGTGCGCTCAACGTTCCGCCTGAACGATGAATGCCTTTACCGGCAGGACGTTTTTGAGCTGTTCATCGCGGAAAAGGATAACGAACGCGGCTACTATGAGATCGAGGTCAGTCCCTATGATCTCCACTTCACCGGAACTGTCCTGTATAAGGGACCCGGCCAGCTCAAGCTGGATATGGACTGGGATATTCCCGGGTTTATGACCAGAACCGGTTTTCACAGAGAAAACTATCAGACCGGATCAGTCTGGCGTATTCCGTATGCGGCGTTCCTTAATCCACCCCGGACAGGCGCGGAATGGCGGGCGAATCTGTTCCGCATCGACCACAGCCGCCGGGGAGAAGAGCTGCAGGCATGGCAGGCGACAGGTGAAGCCAATTTCCATGTGCCTGAGCGCTTCGGCCGGATCTGTTTCTCCTGATGGACCCTGAAAAAGCGGATCAGGCGCTGAAGGATTCGATGCGCCGCCTTGTGCTGGGCATGGGGATGCTGACCGGCCTGACGGTCGCTTTCGGGAACCGGAAGAATCATGAGATCGTATCCACAGGCAACAGGCGCGAAGTCATCAGGGACGGGAACGGTTTTTCGACTGCCGTTGAATGTATTGATCCGGATACGGTCTGCGACCTTGCCTCGCTGACCAAGCTGTTTACGCTGGTCAGCGTTCTGCAATTGATGGAAAAGGGCAAACTGAAGGAAAGCGACAGCATTTGGAAACTGGACAGGCGGTTCGCCGGTCTGAAAAGCTGCACCCTGCGCGAGTGCCTGTGTTACCTTGTCAGGCTCCAGACCCCCGAGCGCGTGGACGCTCAGCCGGACGCGCAGAGCGCGGAGCGGATGGTGTTCAAAACCCGGGCGTTTCCGCTTCAAGGCAGCAGATGCTATTCGGATATGAACGCCCTAGTGCTGAAATACGCGGTCGAATCGGCAAGCGGTTCTGACTATGATGACTATATCAGCCGTCATATCCTTCAGCCCCTGCACATGACGGAGACCTGGGTCTCGGTCCCGGAAACGTGCAGAGGCCGCCTGATGGACTACAATTATGAACACCGGATCATTTCCGGGGAATACCTCATCACGGATTCAGCCCTGCCCGGCCTGCCGCACGACCCGAAAGCCAGGCTGCTGGGGGACGGCGGCCGTCGTCTTTGCGGCCATGCCGGGCTGTTCTCAACCGCCGGGGACATGTGCCGTTTTGCGCAGGGGCTGCTCTCCGGAGCGCTTCTGAATATGGATACGCTCAGGAACATTGGCCTGAACAGGACGGGGTATCTGACGCATGACGGGGATTACCGGCAGTTCCTTGGGATGCTGTGCTTTTCGAAGTCGCCGGTCGCCAGGCTGAGCGAAGTGCCCTCCTTCATGGGCCTGCGCGCCTTCGCGCTGGCCGGATACACCGGGAACCATCTCGCCATAGACCCGGATCTTGGCGTGTTCGATCTGTTCCTCGGCAACCGCTGCCACAACCGCGTATCCCTTGTTCAGCCCGAGGAGGCGGCGGTTTCCCTGGGCCTGTCCGATCAGGGCGACGGACAGGTGCTCTGGCCTGACGGACGGCCGGTGAAGTCCAGCTTCCGCTATGTTTACCAGAAGGACAGCCTGCTGCATACCCCGGTGAAGGAATGCCTGAGGGAGCGCGGCTGGCTGCCGGGGACCCCTGACTGAAACTGATACACCCTGACAGGATCGGCGATTTGTCCTTGATGGACGTTTCACCGATTATTATGTACAATGTCTAATATTGATGGACAGTATGTCATCACGGAGGAACGACCATGCAGTATGTACCCTTCGGCAAAACCGGACGACAGGTCTCCAGGCTCGGCTTTGGGATGATGCGCCTGCCCACACTAAAAAAGGGAGACAGCCAGGTCATCGATCGGGAGGAAGCCATCCGGATGCTGCGCTTCGCGATAGACGCCGGCGTCAACTACGTGGATACCGCTTATGTCTATCATGGAGGCGAGAGCGAAATCCTGACCGGGATCGCTCTGAAGGATGGCTACCGCGGCCGCGTGATGCTGACCACGAAGCTGCCCCAATGGCTGGTTGAGAAGGAATCGGACATGGACCGCCTTCTGGATGAGCAGCTGAAGAAACTCGACGTCTCCTATCTGGACTTCTACCTGCTGCATGCGCTTGACGGCAGTTCCTTTGACAAGCTGAAGCGGCTGAACTATCAGAAGTTTTTGGAAAAGGCCAAGGCAGACGGCCGTATCCGCCATGCCGGGTTCTCCTTCCATGGCGAGAAGGATGCCTTTGTGGACATCATCGACGGTTATGACTGGGACATGGCGCAGATCCAGTTCAATTATCTGGACGATACGGCTCAGGCGACGCTGGAAGGCCTGCTGTACGCGCAGCGCAGGGGAGTCCCTGTCGTGGTGATGGAACCGCTTCGAGGCGGCGCGCTGGCCAACCCGCCTGAAGACATTCGGGACACGATTGACGCCAATCCCCGGGGCTGGTCCCCTGTGGAATGGGCTTTCCGGTATGTCGGGGATTTCCGGAACGTCCCGACCATCCTGAGCGGCATGTCCAGCATGGAACAGGTTCAGGACAATCTGCGGATCTTTGAGGATGTCAAGGCAGATGACCTGACGGAACATGACAAGGTCTTTCTGGCCGCTCTCAAGCGGAGTTACCTGTCCCGGATCAAAGTGGGATGCACGGCTTGCAACTATTGTCAACCTTGCCCGCAAGAGGTGCAGATACCGCGGATCTTTGAGGCCTGCAATGAAGCGTTCATGCTGAATCAGCCGAGCTCCCTGAAATGGAATTACGGCGGAATCATCAAGGACAACGCTGACGGCTCCAGGTGCGTGGCCTGCGGGGCATGCGAGGCCGCCTGCCCGCAGGGACTTCCGATCATCCAGCTGCTGCGCGAAATCGACGCCCAAGCCCGCTGAAGAGGAGATATGCGGCTGAATCTGTACGGCCTGACGATTGCCCTGGGCATCCTCGCCGCTGTCATCTACATGACAAGGGAGGCGAAAAGGTCAGGCCTGCCGGGAGACATCGCCGTGGATGCGGCGCTTTGGGCGGTCCCGCCGGCGGTCATCTTCGCAAGGCTCTATTACGTCGCGTTCACCTGGGAGAGATACCGCGGCGACCTGTCCGCCATTCTCAGGATCTGGGAAGGCGGCCTGGCGATCTACGGCGGGGTCATCGGCGGCGCGCTGGGGATCCTGCTGCTGTCCCGCCGCAGGAAGATCCCCTATTCTGCCCTGACTGACCTGATCGCGCCCGGGCTGATCCTTGCTCAGGCCATCGGCCGCTGGGGCAACTTCTTCAACGGCGAAGCCTTCGGACGCCCGATCACCGATCCGGCGCTGCAGTTCTTCCCGGTCGCCGTGTTCACGGACGGCGGATGGCATATGGCGGCCTTCTTCTATGAATCGCTCTGGAACCTGCTGGGCTTCCTCTTTCTGATCAGGCTGAAGGAACGTTTCAGGCAGAAGGGCAGGGGATACGTCTTTCTCTGGTATCTGATATGGTATGGTCTGGGCCGCATGGTGATCGAAGGCCTCCGGACGGACAGTCTGATGCTTGGCCAGTTCAGGATATCTCAGCTGCTCAGCATGGCACTTGTCATACTGCCCGGGATCCTGATGGTGTTTTGCCTGAAGCTCCGGCTTCTCCTACTGCTTCCCTGCGGCGGCGCGATCATCTTCCTTTTGCTCGGGGGCTTTTCACAACCCTGGGCGCTGATCCCGGGCTTTCTCCTGTTCTTCCTGTTTGCCGCTGTCCTTCTGCGTTCTTTTCTGGAACGTGGAGTGAAGGAGGCCGCGCGATGAGGAGTCCGGGGCTGTACCGCTTTGCGATCAGAAGCCTTCCGCACCGCAGGGTCCGCCTCAAAGCGCTGACCCAGAGCATCAGCCGACAAAAAGCCGGAAAACTGGAAGACATCCTGAACCGGCACAGAGCGCTTGGCGGCGCTCTTGTGCTGTTTGACAGAGAAGGCATCAGGGACCATTTTATCTACGGGGATGCGAGAAAAGGGACTCCTGTGGACGGCGGGACCGCATTCCGCCTGGCCTCCGTCTCCAAGCTGATGACCGCCGCCGGAATAATCCGGATGATGGAGATGGGCGCAGTCAGCCTTGATGATGACGCGGACGCCAGCCTTCCTTACTCCCTGCGTCATCCGGACGCGCCGTCAACGCCTGTCACCCTCAGGATGCTGCTGACCCACACGGCGGGGATCCATGACGGCACCGCATACCTCAAGGCGCTCACAGACGGCGCGACGGCTTCAGAGCTGCTTGCCGCGGACAGCCACACCCGCCATCTTCCGGGTGAGGGATGCGAATATTCCAACTTCGGGGTCGGGCTGGCTGCCTGCGTTGTGGAGAGCAGAACGGGGCTGTCCTTTGAGTGCGCCATGCAGGAATACCTGTTCAGGCCCCTTGGCATGGAAGCGAGCTATTATCCCTCCCGGCTGAGCGCGGCGCTGGCGGACGCGCGCCGGATCATGCCGCCTTCCGTCAAACCGGCTTTTGATGCCGCCGCCAGGCAGGCCCGGCAGGTTTCAGACTGGAACGTTCCCGATCCGCAGCTGCACTGGAACCTGGCCCATGGCAATTGCTGCATGGACGCAGCCAGCGCGGCGGCCCTGGGCATGGCACTGATCGGTCAGCGCTTCTTCAAGCCTGAAACCCTTGCGATGATGACGGGGATCCATGCGCGGCTCGGAAGCCGCGATCCTTCCCTGGGGCAGGGCATCGGGATGTTCGTTCTGGGTGACGGGGACGTCTGCCCCTATCCGCTGTACGGGCATCAGGGCATGGCCTACGGCGCTGTGCATATGCTCTTTCTGGACATGAAAAACAGACGGGGGATCCTCAGCCTGACAGGCGGCGCGTCTGAAGCCCGCAGATATATCATGGCGGATCTCAACAGGGCGCTGCTGAAGGCATGGCTTTCTGATGAATGACGTTGTGACAGAGATCCTCCGCCGCTCGGGGTGCCGGGTCATCCGCCTGCAGGGCGGCGAAAGCCTGACGGTTCCAAACGTGCTGTTCAGGCAAGCGCCGCTTTATGTCGGCATGCCCGTCGATCCCGTTGTCTGGCGCGGCGAGGTATCGGCACAGGAAAACCGGTTCGCGCTGGAAACCGCGGTACGCATGCTGGAGTCCAGGGACCGTTCCAGTCTGGAGATCTTCAGGAAACTGACGTCTCAGGGCTATTCGGAAGAAGCCGCTGAAGAAGCGGTCGCAAAGCTCACGTCGGCCGGATACCTCGACGACATGCGGTTCGCCCGGGACTGTATCGCGAGGATCGGCAGAAAGTACGGGGCGATCAGGATCCGGCAGGAGATGGGTCGCAAGGGCATCCCCAGGGAGATGATCGATGAGATCCTCCTGGAGCAGGACGGGGACGACATGCTGGATACGGCGGTCGAGCTGGCCAAAAACGCGTTGCGGGGCAAAACGAAGGAACCCACTGCGCTCTATCGCAGGGCATACGGCATCCTTGCCCGCCGGGGCTATCCGCCGGACATCGTCAGAAAGGCGATCGATCTTGCTTTCAGCGATCCTGAAGTGACTGGATCAGATGACGGATCACGTTTCCTGCCATGATCATGCCTGCGACCGGCGGCACAAATGATACGGAGCCGGGGAGGTGCCGGCCTTTCTCATCCCCTGCCACCGCGCGGACGGGTTCCTCATCCGAGTACAGGACCCGGAGCGAGGGGATCCCCTCATCCCGGCAGGTTTTGCGCATTCTGCGCGCCAGCGGGCAAACCGAAGTCTGATAGATGTCCGCGATGCGCAGCCTGGTGGGGTCAAGCCGATTCCCCGTTCCCATACAGCTGAGCAGGTACAGCGGTAGGATGGCCGCTTTTTTCGCGAGCAGCATTTTTGCCGTGAGCGTATCCATGCAGTCGCACACCGCGTCATATTCTGCCAGGTCGATCCTGTCCTGTGTTTCGCTGTCATAGAACAGAGGATAGGCAATCAGCTTCGCGTCAGGGTTGATGTCCAGCAGGCGATGGCTGACGGCTTCAGCCTTCATCTGCCCCAGGGTGGAATGAAGCGCGATGAGTTGCCTGTTGAGGTTTGACATTTTGACGGAGTCGTGATCGATCAGCGCGACATGCCCGACTCCGCCGCGCACCAGGGCTTCCGCGCAGGCCGCGCCCACGCCGCCCAGCCCAAACACCGCCACCCTGCTGCGGGACAGGCGCTCGAGCGCCTCTTTTCCGATGACTGCCGCCGTGCGGGAGAACATACCTTCCCTTTCATCGGGAGCCATCATGATGCTCCTTTCCATCCGCCACCGCCGCGGTCAGCAGGCTGACTGAGGAAGCGCCCGCTTCCCGCAGCACTTTTGCGCATTCGCGCGCCGTTGCGCCGCTAGTCCTGACGTCGTCCACCAGGAGGATCCTCAGGTTCCTGACAGTGTCCCTGACACTATATGCATCCCTGACGTTCATGGCGCGTTTGTCTCCCGGCAGGCTGGACTGACGCTTTGTCCGGCGGATCTTTGCCAGGGCGTTCAGGATGGGGATGCCGGTTTGTTTCCCTATTAGTCTGCACAGCAGCATCGACTGGTTGACGCCACGCTCACGCTCGCCGGACTTATGCAGCGGCACAGGCACCAAACTGTCAAAGGACTGCCCGCTGACGCACAGCACCATGGCTGAGGCCAACGGGGAAGCGGCCAGTTCGACCGGGCCGAATTTCAATTGCCGGATCAGCTGCCTTACGATACTGGTGTACATGAAGGGCGCGAAGGCCCCGTCCAGATACTGCATGCCGCCGCCCGCGCAGTAGGCGCAGCCATGACCCGCCTTTTTGCCTGAAAGACAATGGGGACAGGCATGCTCCGGAATGCGCAGGGAATCAAGTTCGATAGCGCAGGCATCGCACAGCGCGCTTCCTTTTGTGATGTTTCGGGGTTCGTCGCATCCCAGGCAGCGCACCTGCGGGAAGATCAGGTCGGAAATCGCCGCGAACATCCTGTTCATGCCTGATTTACCAGGAAACCGAGCCAATGGCCCAGCTGGGAGTACCTGCTTCTCTCCTGGTTGTTGCGCACCATCATCTGAAGGACCTCCTGCCTTCCCACCAGGACGACAAGCTGTCTTGCGCGGGTGACGCCGGTATACAGCAGGTTGCGTGTCAGGAGGATCCTGGGCCCTCCGGTCATCGGCATGATGACAGCGGGAAACTCGCTGCCCTGGCTTTTGTGCACCGACAGGCAGTAGGCAAGCTCAAGCTCCTCCAGCTGGGCGTATTCATAACTGACGGTCCGTTCCTCGTCATACAGCACCTCGACCATCCTGTCCGCTTCCTGGATCCGAGTGATGAACCCGATGTCACCGTTGAACACGCCCTGCCCGTCGGCATCGTCCGCCGTCTTCCATTTCAGCTGGTAATTGTTCCGGATATGCATGACCTTGTCGCCTTTGCGAAAGGTCGTCTCGCCGAACTGCACCTCCGGCTTGCCGCGGCCTGGCGGGTTGAGCTCGCTTTGAAGGCGCGCGTTGAGGGCCTGCACGCCGCACGCGCCCTTCTTTGCCGGGGAGAGGACCTGGATAAAGCGGGAAGCGTCCTTCGTCCCCATGAACGCGGGCAGACGGTTGACACACAGCTGTACGATGCTGTCGGCAGCCTCCTCCGGATCAGCCTTGCTTTCAAAGAAAAAATCACTGCCGCGTCCGTTGATCTCGGGATCCTCTCCCCTGTTGATCCGGTGAGCGTTGACGACGATCATCGATCCGCTGGACTGGCGGAAGATCTCAGTCAGCCTGACCTGCGGGACAGCGGGACAGGACAGGATATCCGCCAGCACGTTGCCCGGGCCTACGCTTGGAAGCTGATCCGCGTCCCCCACCAGCAGCAGCCTGGTGCCCGGCTGTACGGCCTGGAGCAGTGATCGCATCAGGAAGACGTCCATCATGGAGACCTCATCCAGGATCAGGCAGTCGCATTCCAGCGGGTTCTCGCTGTTGACCTGAAAGGCGCCGTCCTCCCCGCCGTACTGCAGCAGCCGGTGGACCGTGCTGGCCTCATGCCCGCAGGCTTCGCTCATGCGCTTGGCGGCCCTGCCGGTGGGCGCGGCGAGCAGGATCTTGCTCTCCTGTCCAAGTACGGACATGATGCAGGTGATCAGCGTCGTTTTCCCGGTCCCCGGGCCCCCGGTGATGACGGCCAGTCCGGACTGCGCCGCTGTGAGGATCGCCTGGCACTGTGTGCTGCTGAACCGGATGCGCTGCGTCTTCTCAAACTCCCTGATCCTTGCCTTTACGTGTTCGGGGAACAGCTGCTGCACGGTCCCCCTCAGAGCGAGCAGGCGGCGGGCGATCTCGATCTCCGCCGAGCGGAGGCGTGGCAGGGAGATCATCTCCGCCTCATTGATGTCATCCTGGAACAGGTCTTTCCTGAGCAAGAGGATGCTCAGCTGACGGCAGACCTCATCCGCATCCGCGCCCAGCAGGGAAGCGGCCTTCATGATGAGCTGGTCCTTGTTCATGCAGGTATGCCCGATGGAGCCCGCGGCATCCTGCAGCACGTACTTGATTCCCGACTGCATCCGGAACTCGCTGTTTTTGGGGATGCCCAGCGACAGCGCGATCCGATCGGCCGTCAGGAACCCGACGCCTTCGATCTCGTCGATCAGGCGGTAAGGGTTCTGCCGGATCAGGGCTTCGGCCTGTTCGCGGTAGCATTTGTTGATTTTCGCTGAAAGGGAAGGGCTGATGCCGTATTTCTGAAGGAACAGGAAGGTGCTCCGGCTGGCCTGCTGCTCCTGAAAGCTTTCGGCGATCTGCTTCATGCGGATCCTGCCGATTTTAGGGACCTCCAGAAGACGCTCCGGCTTTGTGCTGAGCACTTCCAGGGTGTCTCTGCCGAACGCTTCCACGATCAGCCGCGCGGTGCTGGGCCCCACGCCCCTGATGAGGCCGGAACCAAGGTAGGTCTCAATGGCGCTGAGCGTCTGCGGGGCTTCGATGCGAAAACCGGAACTCTTGAACTGCCGGCCGTATTGGGCATGATGCGTCCAGGAGCCTTCCACCTCAATGACCTCACCCTCTGTGAGCTCAGGCAGAGCACCGGTGACCGTCGTGATCCCCTCAGAGGTCCTGACGGAAATCACGCTGTATCCATTCTCTTCATTTCGAAACAGAGTGCCGGATACCTTGCCGCGCAGTTTCTCCAAAGCGCCCTCCTCCTGTTTTATACAATTATATCAACAAGCATCCCCCAAGTAAATTGACCCGCCTTCGCGAGCGGTTGACACCCATAACCTGCTGTGATAGCCTTTTCTGGAGTACTGAGATATTTGGAGGGATCGCTTTGGACGTACAGAAAGAATCCTTGCGCCTGCACAGGGAGTGGGGCGGAAAGATCGAAGTGGTGGCGCGTGTTCCTGTCAGCAACGCGCGGGAGTTGTCCCTGGCCTATACGCCCGGCGTCGCGGAGCCCTGCCTTCAGATCCAAAAGGATTATCCGCTTTCTTTTGACCTCACCAGGCGAAACAACCTGGTCGCGGTGATCACCGACGGCACCGCGGTATTGGGCCTGGGGGACATCGGGCCTGAAGCCGGGATGCCGGTAATGGAGGGCAAGTGCGCGCTTTTCAAGGCCTTCGGCAATGTGGACGCCTTCCCGCTGTGCCTGAGGACCAAGGACGTGGATGAGATCGTCAGGACGATCTATCTGATCTCCGGATCTTTCGGCGGGATCAACCTGGAGGACATCGCGGCCCCGCGCTGCTTTGAAATTGAAAGGCGGCTTCAGGAGCTGTGCGATATCCCGATTTTCCATGACGATCAGCACGGGACCGCGATCGTGGCCGGCGCGGCGCTGATCAACGCGCTGAAGATCGTCGGGAAGGAGATCGGCAGGCTGAAGATCGTCATTTCCGGCGCGGGCGCGGCCGGCATCGCCATCGCCAAACATCTTCTGGCCATGGGCGCGGGCCCGGAGATGTACCTGGTCAACCGGAAGGGCATCCTCTACGGCGGACGGGAAGACCTGGCCGCCGACCAAGCTGAACTCTGCAGGCAAGTCAACCCTTCCCGGCTCAAAGGGAGCCTTGCGGACGCCATGCGCGGCGCGGACGTCTTCCTAGGCGTGTCCGGCCCGGGGCTGGTAACCGGGGAAATGGTCAGGACCATGGCGCAGGACTCGATCCTCTTTCCGATGGCCAACCCCACACCGGAGATCTTCCCGGAGGAAGCCAGGGCTGCCGGCGCGCGGATCATCGGGACGGGACGCAGCGATTTCCCCAACCAGATCAACAACGTGCTGGCGTTCCCGGGCATTTTCCGCGGCGCATTGGACGTCCGCGCTTCACGCATTAACCACGAGATGCACATGGCTGCCAGCGAGGCCATCGCAGAGCTGATCTCCCCGGACGAACTGAGCGAGGAGTACGTCATTCCGCAGGCCTTTGACAAGCGGGTGGGCCAGGCTGTGGCCCAAGCTGTCGCAACCGCGGCGCGTCAGACCGGCGTGGCGAGGATCTGACAGCCATTTCTGTCTATACGATCATTGGGCCCGAAGCCGGGCTCACTTTTGTACAGTACAGTACAGGCGGATCGCGTCAGGCTTTCTCCGGCATCCCTTTAGCGTTCATTTTTCCTATGACCGGTCATCGAGCCTGAAGGTGAAGTGAACCATCTCCGGCACCTCAGCACCGTTTGATGCGGCACGCTCGATCGTTCTTCCAGCGTCAGTTGGCCTGATCTGAGCAGCGGTTCCATCGAAAAGGTGATCAGGCTGATCCTCATGGCTGCCTCTTAAGTATCCGATTGAAACGCTTTGCATGGATATTGCCCTCTGCTTCCCGGATTTCAAGGGAGCGGACACGAATATGCATATTCCGGTCTAAAACGGGGAGATGAATATGATTGATGCTTCTGCGGCTTTACATTTGGCTGTGCATCAGTCATAATAAAACAGTGATGAAAGGGACGGGCGCCGGATTGATTCCTCAAGCGAGCCGGGGAGGGTGTGAGCCCGGCAGGATGAGCGGCGGCAGATCACCCCGGAGCATGGGCCAATCCCCCACGGCAGCCCGCCGTTAACGGGTCAGAGCGGGCGCTTTGCGCCAACCTGGGTGGTCCCGCGGATTTTCCGTCCCAATGGGGACGGTTTTTTTTGGAGGAAATGGATGTATCAGAAGGTATCAAGCGACATGGACTTCGCCTCCCGAGAACGGGAGATATCCCGTTTCTGGAAAGAGAACGGGATCATGAAGAAAAGCCTGGAGCGTAACCAGGGCAAGGAACGCTTCACCTTCTATGAGGGGCCGCCGACCGCCAACGGCAAGCCGCACATCGGCCACGTCCTGACGCGCTCGATGAAGGACCTGTTCCCGCGCTATCAGTCGATGAAGGGCAAGGACGTGTTCCGCATCGGCGGATGGGACACGCACGGCCTGCCGGTCGAGCTTGAGGTGGAAAAGAAGCTGGGGATCAACGGCAAGGATCAGATCGAGGCCTATGGCATCGAGCCCTTTATCCAGGAGTGCAAGAAGTCGGTCTGGAAGTACCTCCGGGAATGGGAGGACATGTCCGACCGCGTCGCATTCTGGGTGGACATGGACAAAGCCTACGTCACCTATTACGACTCCTATATCGAGTCTGTCTGGTGGAGCCTGAAGCAGATCGCGGACAAGGGACTCCTGTACAGGGGGCATAAGGTCGTTCCCTACTGCCCGCGCTGCGGGACGGCCCTGTCCAGCCACGAGGTGGCGCAGGGATATAAGGAAGTGGAGGAGTATTCAGCTTTTGTGCGCTTCCCGGTGGCGGGGGAGAAGGACACCTACCTGCTGGCCTGGACGACCACGCCCTGGACGCTGCCCTCCAACGTCGCGCTGTGCGTGAATGAGAAGGAGGAGTACTCGCGCTTCAGGTTGGGCGGGGATACGTTCATCATGGCCAGCGAACTGATCCCGAGCCTGTTTTCAGAGGCGGACAGAGGGGAGATGCAGGTGCTCGGCCGCTTCCCGGGATACAAGCTGCTGGGGACGGAGTACATCCCGCTGTGGCCGCTGGTGAAGCCGGAAGAGAAGGCGTTTTACGTCGTGGGTGACAGCTACGTGACGCTGACGGACGGTACCGGCATCGTGCACATCGCCCCGGCCTTCGGCGAGGATGACGCGCGCATCGGGCGCGAAAACAACCTGCCGTTCGTGCAGCTGGTCGATCCGCAGGGCAGCTTCGTCAAGGACACGCCCTGGGCCGGAGTCTACATCAAGGATGCGGATCCCCTCATCTTTGAGGACCTGAGATCACGAGGCCTGCTTCAGAAAAAGGCGCTGTATACACACAACTACCCGCACTGCTGGCGCTGTGACACCCCGCTGATGTATTTTGCCCGCTCCACCTGGTTCATCCGGATGACCGAGGTGAGGGACAGCCTGACGGAGAACAACCGCAGCATCTCCTGGTATCCTGAGAACATCAGGGACGGCCGGATGGGCAATTTCGTGGAGAACGTCCTTGACTGGGCGCTCTCCCGCGAACGCTACTGGGGTACGCCGCTGCCGGTCTGGATCTGTGACAAGGGGCATCAGCACGTCGTCGGCAGCCGCGGGGAACTGGAAGAGATGAGCCTGACCCCCCTTGATGATCTGAAGGAACTGCACCGCCCCTACATCGACCAGGTGGTCCTGCGCTGCCCGGAGTGCGGGGGCGGGATGCGCCGCACCAGGGAGGTCATCGACTGCTGGTACGATTCCGGCTCCATGCCCTTTGCGCAATGGCATTACCCCTTTGAAAACAGCGAGGTCTTCAAGGGCCGTTTCCCGGCCGACTTCATCTCCGAGGCTGTTGACCAGACGCGCGGCTGGTTCTACTCCCTCCTTGCCATCGGCACGCTGGTCTTTGGCCGCGCCCCTTATCAGAACTGCCTTGTTCTAGGCCATGTCCAGGACAAGGACGGGCGCAAGATGTCCAAGCACCTCGGGAACGTCGTGGATCCCTGGGACGTGATCGACAAGTTCGGCGCGGACGCCGTACGCTGGTACTTCTACACGGCCGGCGCGCCCTGGCTGCCAAGCCGGTTCTATGACGAGGCGGTGAGCGAGGCGCAGCGAAAATATATGAGCACGCTGTGGAATACCTATGCCTTCTACGTGCTGTATGCCGAGATCGACGGCTTTGTCCCGAAGGAGCATCCGCTGGATCAGGTCAAACTCACCCTGATGGACAGATGGATCCTAAGCCGCCTGAACTCAACGGTCAGGGCGGTCGACGAGGGGCTGTCAAGTTATAAGGTGCCGGAGAGCGCTAATGCCATCAGCGAACTGGTGGACGATCTGTCCAACTGGTACGTCAGGCGCGGCCGTTCCCGCTTCTGGGGCTCTGGCATGGCGTCTGACAAGGAGGCTGCCTTCGCGACGCTGTACACGGCGCTGGAGACCATCGCCCGCCTGTCCGCTCCGTTCACGCCTTTCCTGTCGGAGGCCATCTACCAGAACATCGTGCGCAGCGCGGACAGGGACGCCCCGGAATCCGTCCATCTTTGCGATTACCCGGTTTTTATTAATGGGATGATCGACCCTGATATGGAGCGCCAGATGTCGGCGCTGCTGGAAGTGGTGCAGTTGGGGCGCGCCTGCCGCAGCCTGGCTGGGCTGAAGGTCCGCCAGCCGCTGAGCCGGCTGCTGATCAAGGGGCCGGACCTTCATCAGGAGTATCAGGAACTGGCGCGCGACGAGCTCAACGTCAAGGAGATCGTCCTGACGAATGACGCGAATGTCTTTGCCGCTTACCGTCTGAAGCCGCAGCTGCGCACCCTTGGTCCGCGCTTCGGCAAGCGCCTTGGCCGTATCAGCCAGCTCCTGGCGGAAGCGGACGGCGCTGCCGCATCGGCGGCCTTCGATCACGGGGAGATGCTGACGCTGGATCTTGACGGTGAGGCGATCGATCTGAGCGCGGATGACGTGCTCATCGAGGTCGTCAGGAAGGAAGGCTTAGTGTCGCAGGAAGGCCGCGGAGTGAATGTGGGCATCCTGACAGAGCTGACCCCGGACCTCATCCGTGAAGGGTATGCCAGAGAGGTGATCAGCAAGCTGCAGACCATGCGCAAGGACGCGGGATTTGACGTGACGGACCGCATCCATGCCGCCTATGAGGCGGATGAGGAACTCAGCCATGCCCTTGAGGTCTTTTCTGCGATGGTGAGCGGCGTCGTGCTGGCCAGGACGCTCACACCGGGGAAGGGACCGGAGAATGCCTATGCCCAGGAATGGGATATCAACGGCAAAAAGGCAGTCCTTGCGGTCTGGAAGGACTGACGGACAGGCGGAAAACAACAAGGGGAGGCGCAGGCCTCCCCTCTGTGTATGATGACGCTGCCTATACCCGGACCAATACCAAACTCAATCATAAACGCTTTGATGAGGTGGTCTTTTTGCGCCTCCGCGTTGCCTCAATCATTCGGTGTAGGCTCCGCCATACCTCATTCCCTCGGCTTAGCGGAGGCAATAAAAATTCCAATTCCATCTGTGCGTTTACTCATTCGTTTGGTATAAAACGATTTGATGTATGATTGCTGTGCGTCTGACGGCTCTGTCAGATCACAGCCGGTGCGGCCATCAGGGCTTCCCCGCCCGAATAGGAGATCTGATAGCCTTCGGCGGGCAGCAACGCGGTCCGCCCTTTTTTCAATTCGAACGTTCCATCATCCCATGTGAGCAGGCTATCCTGAAGAGCGGTCAGGACGGCGAAACGCCGTCTGTCCGGATTGATCGAAAAATCATGGCAGTCACTGAAGCGGTCCAACACGAAATGGGGAGTGCCGAGCAGCCGTTCATGCACGCCCCCGCCTAATCCGGAAACGCGGACGGGGACCGCCGCCTGAGGCCTGGAGGACAGATCGATCGCGTCAAGGGAATCCTGCAGGTGCAGCTCTCTAGGACGTCCTTTGTCATCTACCCGGCCCCAGTCGTACAGGCGGTAGGTGATGTCGCTGGACTGCTGGATCTCATAAAGAACGATCCCCGCGCCAATGGCATGCACCGTGCCCGCGGGGATGTAGATCACGTCACCCGGCTTCACCGGCAGGCGCAGGAACAGATCCTCAACGGTCTCGCCATCCTGTACCGAGCGGCGCAGCTGCTCAAGGCCGATGCCGGGACGAACGCCGCAGATCAACTCCGCCCCCGGAACACTGTCCAGGATGACCCAGGCTTCGCTTTTGCCGAGCTTGCCGTGCTTTTTCTTCGCGGCGGCGTCTCCCGGATGCACCTGCACGCTCAGTCTGTCCCTGGCATCCAGCAGCTTGAGCAGCAGGGGAAAGGGTTCCCTGACGTCTGTTCCAACAAGCGCTTTGCCGTGTTCTTCTATCAGTCTGCTTAGCGTGCTTCCGCTGCCGTCACGGCACTCCAGGCCGGGGATCGCGGACAACTCAAGGCTCTCCCCGGCGACTTCATCAGGGGCGTCCTTGTCAAACAATGCTTTCAGCCTGCATCCCCCCCAGGGGGTCTGGCTGCCGGTCCGCCAGGCAGGCGTCAATAGGATCGGCTGCAGCGGCATATCAGACGAGGGTCCGTGTCGCGACCAGGTTTACACCGGTGTCCGCGACGTTTTCTTTCAGAACGTCGCCCGCCATGATGGGCAGGCGAAGATCCAGCCGAAAGATCTCCTCCATGCATGCCTTGATCTTGTCCTTTGGGATGGGCTGCTGTGTTTTCAGACTGACCGGGACGGCGCTGCCCTTCACGCGCGCCACCGCCGTCACCATCCGCAGCGGCCTGACGCTCTCCTGCCGCGCATAGACGTCTCCGCGCTTGCAGGAATGGTCCTTCACGCTCACCACAATGCCGTCCTCAATGGTCACTGTCATCCTGCAGCCGACAGGACAATTGATGCAGGTGATGAGCTGAGTTTCCTTCACGCCGACGCCTCTATACCCGCGAGCCTGACGATCGCGTGGGCAAAGATCCGCATGCTCTGTACCAGGCTGCTGACGCTGATGTGTTCATCCGCCTGATGGGCCAGGTCCGGCTCTTCCGGGAAACTTGCGCCGAAAGCGACCCCCTCCTCAAGCATGCGCGCGTATGTACCGCCGCCTGTGGACAGGGTCTTCTTCTCCCTTCCGGTCACCAGGTGGTACGCTTCCAGCAATCCCTGCACCAGTTCGCTCGACTCCGGCACATAGTGGGGCTTCTTGAAGGAAACCTGTTTGACCTGAATGCCCTTCAGATGGGCCTGAATGACATCGGGAAGCCGATCGCCTGCGACCAGCAGGGGATAGCGGATGTCCAGCGTCGCGAATATCTGCCCTTCCTTCACGCGCAGGATGCCCAGGTTGCAGGTCAGGGGACCGGAAGCATTGTCCTGGGCTTTGATGCCCAGGCCCTCGCCGTCATACTGAGTGCCTACGGCGCCGGCCAGCAGGGCGACAGGCCCCTGTGCCCCCAACTCCTTGAGCACGATGAGCAGCTGCCCGATGGCATTCCTGGCGATCTCCGGATAGGCGGCGTGACCGTTGATGCCCGTCGTGCGGATTCGGATCCCACCGTGCTCTTCCTCGGCTTCAGCGGGCCAGCCATACGCCCCGGACAGCGCCGCGACCTTTTCGATCAGTTCCCTGCCGCCTTCCACCAGGGCGCTGGCTGCGCCGGGAATGACGTTGGGCCGCTCGCCGACGTCCAGGGAAAGGATGCGCAGTCCCTCCGTGCTGACCGGGGCGCTCAGATGCAGTCCGCACATGCCTTTTTCCAGGTTGATGACGGGGTATGAGGCGTCGGGGCTGAACCCCGAGCGGGGCATGACCGCGGTCCTTCTATAATGCTGAATATCCTCCATCCCGCTCTCTTCATCGCACCCGATGATCAGCTTGACCTTGCGTTTCAGCGGAATGCCCGCCTGCCTGACCGCGGCCATCGCGTACAGCGCCGCGGCCAGGGGGCCCTTGTCATCCCCGGTACCCCGCCCGTACAGCAGATCGCCCTCCAGCTGCGCGCCGAAAGGCTCGCGCGTCCAGCCGTCACCGGCCGGCACCACGTCCACGTGCGCCAGGATCGCCAGCGCGTCCTCGTCGCTCCCCTCGCCCATCTGCGCGTCCCCGGCATAACCGTCATAGTCTTTGACCTCAAATCCCAAAGCGGAACAGGAGGACAGGACATGATCCAGCATCCTGCGAAGTTCCTCCCCAAACGGCGCTCCGGGCTTTGCTTCCGATTTCAGGCTGGGCACCCTGACCCATTCCCTGAGCGTGCTGATCATGGGCTCTTTCATGGATTCGAGTACTTGTTCCAGATGATTCATCATTATCTTGTCTCCTTATCCTTCCTTCACCGCATGGGCAAAGCGCTGAACGCCTTCCAGAAGCTGGCTTCTGGGGCAGCCATAGTTGATGCGCATGAAACCTTCGCCTGCGCTGTGCCCGAAAAACTGTCCGTCAGACAGCGCGACGCCGTGCTTTTTGCAGCGGTTTCCGATCTCGCAATGCGGCGTGTCATACGCGCGGATATCCGCCCAGGCGAGATAGGTCGCCTCCATCGGGGAGATGACCGCGTGGGGAAGCAGTTCAGCAAGCAGTTCCCTCAGCGCGTCCTGGTTCCTCCTGAGGTAGGCGAGCAGACCGTCCAGCCAGTCATCACAGCTTGTATAGGCAGCCCTTGTCGCGGTCAGCGCGAAAATGTTCCCGCAAGCCGCCCCCGCACGCTCCAGGTACTTCCGCAGCAGGGAAAGGGTGTCCGCCTCCCTGCATATGGCCGTCGCCTGCTGCAGACCGGCGACATTGAAGGTCTTGCTGGCGGAGACAAGGCTGAGGGTCCTCTCGTCCGCTTCCGGCAGCGACAGGACGGAGATGAACCTCTTCGGCGCATAGACGAAATCGGCGTGGATCTCATCGGACACCAGCCTGGCCTTGTAGCGCTTCAGGAGCATCACCAGGGAGCGGAGTTCCTCACCGTCCCATGCGCGGCCGACCGGATTGTGCGGATTGCACAGGATCATCAATCTGGCGCCTTGCTG
This sequence comes from Bacillota bacterium, assembly GCA_963169565.1. Taxonomy (GTDB): domain Bacteria; phylum Bacillota; class Clostridia; order Christensenellales; family Aristaeellaceae; genus UBA6115. Next base: position 21,116 of record CAUJDI010000017.1, read on the forward strand.
AAGGAAATGCTCGATCGCCTCATAGTCCATCCTGTATCGCCCGTTCTGGTCACTGATCAGCCGGGCGTCCAGGACGACCCGTCCGCTTTCGCGGACAGAAGCTGTAAAGGGGCCGTATACAGGGGTCTGGATGATGACCCCGTCACCGGGCTGGGTCATCGTATTGACGCAGGCGCGGAGGCCGGCCACCACGGTCGGCAGCATCAGGGTGTCCTCCGGTCTGAAAACGACCCCGTGGCGGCGTCTCCAGAAATCCGTGACTGCCTGCGCGTCCTCCGCGGACTCAAAGGTGTACCCGTAACAGGTGTGCTCCGCCCTCCTGATCAGCGCGTCCCGAATGGGCTGCGCGCAGGGGAAGTCCATGTCGGCCACCCATAGCGGGATCATTCCCTCCCGCATGATGCCCCTGGCGGCCCATTTGACGCTGTTGGTCCCTTTCCTGTCGATGCCGGCATCAAAAAACGCCTGATCGTAGGTCATTCTCTCGCCTCCCTGCAGATGAATACGCAATAGCCTTTTCTTCTCTGTTCAAGGATCACTGTGTGGAACAGCGACTCAAGCTCTGTTTTGGAGGACGAAGCCCCCTGCTGTTTGCGGATCACCACTGACAGGCAGCCTCCCGGATTCAGCGATGCCGCGCTCCTGCGGTACAGTCCGTACACAGTTTGCTTGCCCGCCCTGATCGGCGGATTCAGCAGGATCCAGTCGTAGGATTCGCCGGTGATTTCCAGGCCGTCGTCACACAGCACGCGCGGACTGACTCCGTTGAGCCCCGCATTCCTTTCGGCCAGGCCGCAGGCGCGCTGATTGATGTCGATCATCGTGATGACGCAATCAGGATGAAGCTTGCTGAGGATGATCCCCACCGCGCCCCAGCCGCAGCCCAGGTCCAGCACCTTGCCGGAAATCAAGGGGCTGACCGTGTCCAGCAGCAGCCGCGTCCCCTCATCGAGGGCATCCCTGGAAAAGACCCCGGCATCCGTTTCAAAGCTGAAGTAGTTGCCGTGATACTCCAAATGAAAGACCTTTGGCTTATGCGCTGAGTGCGGATCAGCCTTGAAATACTGCTCACTCAAGCCCGACAGCCTCCTTCAGCGCGGCCAGTTCCGGTCCTGTCAGTTCCCTGTGCTCCCCGGGGGCCAGGGTTTCATCCAGGCTCAGCGGGCCGATGCGGATCCGCCTGAGCGCTGCGACCTCATGACCGCGGGCAGCGAACATGCGGCGGATCTGACGGTTCTTGCCCTCATGGATCAGGACAGCGGCAAGGCTTTCCGAAGTATTTGAACTGAGGATCCTGAGCGTTGCCGGCAGCGCGGTAAACTCATGCAGTGGAATGCCTGCCAGAAAAGCATCACAGTCTTCCTCATCCAGTTTTCCGGTCACGGCTGCGACGTATTCCTTCATCACAATGCGGCCCGGGGAGAGGAGCCGATGGGCCAGCTCGCCGTCCGTCGTGAGCAGAAGCAGGCCCTCCGTGTCCCTGTCCAGCCTTCCGACGGGCATACATTTCAGACGCATGAAATGAGGCGGCAGCAGGTCCATGACGGTCCGGGACCTGCTATCCCTGGCGGCGGTCAGCACGCCGGCGGGCTTGTTGAGCATCACATGCCGCGCCGTGGCGCAAGGAAAAGCCCTGCCGTCCATGTCCATCGTATCCCGGTCGCTGACCTGACAGGCGGGATCCCTTACAGCTGAACCGTTCAGGGAGACCCTGCCGTCGCGGATCATCTTCGCGGCCAGGGAACGGCTGAGGTCCGCCTGCAGCGAAAGACATCTGTCCAGGCGCACCTTACTTCCCGGTTTCTCCGGCGCCCGTCGGCGTCAGCACCGCGCTGAGCGCCAGCTTGCGCCAGGGCAGCAGCGGCAGCCACAGGACGGCCGTCACGGCCAGGAGAAGGAGAACGGTTTCGGTAGGAAAACTCAGCGTCAGCAGGACACTCACAGCCTTGAGGAAATCAAAGATCAGCATGCCGGACTGCTTCTGCGACAGGAGATGGGCGGCGATCACGTACATCACACCGGCAAAGGCGGGCAGGGCCAGGAGGGCGTTGATCCGGAAGGTCTTGCCAATGTGCCGTCTGCGCCGCCTGTCCAGCGAGCGTCCCTCGCGCCAGGCTTTATGGACGCCCAGTTCGGGCACGCGCTGGTGTTCAAACGACAGGCTTCTTCTCCAGCCGAGAATGGCCAGGGCGGCGGTCAGGATCCCGGCCAGCGTGATGAGCGCGATGCCGGCGGGGTAATCGCCTCCGATCAGCTTCCCGGCGGTCTCTATCGCCAGAAGGGACTCGTTGAAGCCCGGAACGCGCATATAGTAGTAAAACAGGACAAGGAAGGCGGAAAACGGCAGCAGGAAGGGCAGCATGCGAAACAGGCGGTACAGCGCGGCCCTCAGCCAGCTGAGGTAATTCCTGCCATTGACGCTGTGATCCGCAAACTGGCCATGCAGAGCCGCCATCCTCGCCGCAGCCTGAAAACGGAAAGGCATCACGATCAGGACATACAGGGGCAGAGAGGCCAAAAGGCCGAACGCCGGCGCGTGCTCCGGATCCAGGCCGGGGAATACCCCGGTGAAAATCGTATACAGCAAAGGCGCGAAAGCCAGGGCGCGCAGCAATAACTGAAACAGAACCAATACCAGAACAGAGGCGAAGTGACCGGTATACACATTCCATCCCCGCCGGTGCGGAGAGACGGCCTGTTTTTGCATCCGCATTCCTCCTGTCAGTGCAGTCCCTGCCAGTATAGCGAAAGCCCGGTCTTCAGGCAAGGGAAACGACAGGCTTTAGCCCTTATCGCTCCTTGCCTCTTCAGAAGTCGCGATGTAGGACAGTAAAAGAGGGTTATCCGAAAGACTTGCATGCAGTGCTTCACGGGTGACAAGGCCGGGCGTGCCCATGCAGGCCGAGCAGCTGTGCCCGCATTCCGGGCAGAGGCACCTGGGTTCGCCTCTTTCCGCCTGCGGCATAAAGATGCCGCATCCAGGACAGGTGCAGCGCATCAGCCGATACCTGCCTTCCGGAGGTATTCACCCGTATAGCTTCCCTCTGTCCTGGCGATCTCCTCCGGCGTGCCGCTGGCAACGATGCTTCCGCCGCGATCCCCGCCGTCGGGGCCCAGGTCAATGATGTAGTCGGCCGTTTTCAGTACATCCAGGTTGTGCTCGATCACCAGCACACTGTTCCCGGCGTCGGTCAGCTGCTGCAGCACCTTGATCAGCCTGGACACGTCGTCAACGTGCAGCCCTGTCGTCGGTTCATCCAGCAGCACGAGCGTCCTCCCGGTCGCCCTGCGGCTCAGTTCCGTGGCCAGCTTGACACGCTGCGCCTCGCCGCCTGAGAGGGTCGTGGACGGCTGCCCGATCCTGATATAGCCCAATCCGACCTCATGCAGGGTCTTGAGCTTCTGGCGGATCCCCGCATGGTGCTCGAAGAACTTCAGCGCTTCGTCCACCGTCATCTCCAGGATATCGGAAATCGTTTTTCCGCGATATTTGATTTGAAGCGTCTCATGGTTGTATCGCTTTCCCTTGCAGACCTCGCAGGTGACATACAGGTCGGCCAGGAAGTGCATCTCGATCTTCAGCAGCCCGTCGCCCGAGCAGGCCTCGCACCGTCCGCCCTTGACGTTGAAGGAGAAGCGGTTCTCCCTGTACCCATGCGCCTTCGCCTCGTTTGTCGCGGCAAAGACCTTGCGGATCAGGTCAAACAGGCCGGTATAGGTAGCGGGGTTGCTCCTGGGCGTGCGGCCGATGGGGGACTGGTCGATGGAGATGATCTTGTCCAGCTGCTCCAGGCCCTCTATGCCGTCATGCTCCCCCGGGTAGGTGGATGCGCGGTTGAGGTCCCTGGCCAGTGCCTTATAAAGGATCTCGTTCACCAGGCTGCTCTTTCCGCTGCCCGAGACGCCGGATACGCAGCAGAACAAGCCGAGGGGGAAGCGCGCGTCAATGGAACGCAGGTTGTTCGCCCTGGCGCCCCTGACCGTCAGCCAACCGCTGGCTTTCCTGCGGTTTCGGGGCAGCGGGATGAACTTCCTGCCCGCCAGGTAATCCCCGGTGATGCTTTCGGGGCTGTTCTGGACCTGTTCCACCGTGCCCTGCGCCACGACCCGTCCGCCGTTTTCCCCGGCGCCCGGGCCGATGTCAACGATGTAATCGGCTGTGCGTAGCGTATCCTCGTCATGCTCCACCACGATGAGGGTATTGCCCAGGTCCCGCAGGCGCTTGAGTGTGCCCAGGAGCCTGGCGTTGTCTTTCTGGTGCAGGCCGATGGAGGGTTCGTCCAGGATGTACAGCACGCCGACCAGGCCGGAACCGATCTGCGTCGCCAGGCGGATGCGCTGGGATTCACCGCCGGACAGGGTGGACGCCGACCTTGACAGGCTGAGGTAATCCAGCCCGACGTCCCGCAGGAAGCTCAGCCGCGCCCGGATCTCCTTGATGATCTGCCCGGCGATGACGCTGTGCGTTTCACCCAGACGCAGGCTCTCAAGGAAGCGCTGGGCGTCTGTGAGGGTCATGCTGCTCAGGTCCGCCAGATTCATTTCGCCCACGGTCACTGCCAGGGCTTCGGGCTTCAGCCGTTTGCCGCGGCAGGCCTTGCAGGGCTCATCGCGCATGAACTGCTCATACATCGCCTTGGCGGTCTCGCTGCTGGTCTCCCTGTAGCGGCGCATCAGCGTGGGGATCACGCCTTCGTAGGTGATGCTGTAAGTGCCCGACCCGTTGATCGACTCAAAACGGACGGGGATCCTGGTGTTCTTCGCGCCGTAGAGGATGATGTCGACGATGTCCCTGGGCAGTTCGCCCACGGGAGTGTCCAGGCTGAAACCGTATTTCTCGCTCAGCCCGACGAACATCATGTGCGAGGTGGAACTCTCATCCCCGCTGCTGTTCCAGCCGATCGCGCTGATGGCCCCCTGGTTGAGTGACTTGCCTGGGTCGGGCAGCACTTTTTCAGGCGGTATGTTCCGCATCACGCCCAGGCCGGAGCATTCCGGGCAGGCGCCGAAAGGGGAGTTGAAGGAGAACATCCTCGGCGTCAGTTCCTCGATGCTGACGCCGCAGTCAGGGCAGGCATAATTCTGGGAGAACAGCATCCGCTCTCCCTCGGGCATGATCTGCGCCGCCATCAGCCCGCCGGACTCGCGCAGCGCGGTCTCGATGGAATCGTTCAGGCGGCTCCTGATCCCAGGTTTGATCACGACCCTGTCGATCACCAGGTCGATGGCGTGATTCTTCTTTTTGTCCAGCGCCGGCGTTTCGTCCAGGCTGTACAGCGTTCCGTCGATCAGCACGCGCACGAACCCTCCCCTGCGGGCGTCCTCCAGCAGCTTGCTGTGTTCGCCCTTGCGTGAGCGCACGACGGGGGAGAGGATCATCAGCCTGGTATCCTCCGGCAGGGCTTCCAGCGCGCTGACCATCTGATCCACGGTCTGCTGCCGGATCTCCTTGCCGCACTGGGGGCAGTGCGGGATGCCGATTCGGGCGTACAGCAGGCGCAGGTAGTCATGGATCTCCGTCACCGTACCCACCGTGGACCGCGGATTATGGCCGGATGATTTCTGATCGATGGAGATCGCGGGGGACAGGCCCTCGATATAATCCACATCAGGCTTTTCCATCTGCCCCAGGAACTGGCGCGCGTAGCTTGACATGCTCTCCACATAGCGCCGCTGCCCTTCCGCGTAGATGGTGTCAAACGCCAGGGAAGATTTGCCGGAGCCCGAGAGGCCAGTGAACACGATCAGCTTGTTCCGGGGCAGCTGGAGGTCGACGTTTTTCAGGTTATGTTCCCTTGCGCCCTTGATGATCAACGCGTCACTCATGATCCCTCCGCCTGTCGGGCAGGCATATTCTCAGCTGCCGTAAACCGGCGAAATAATAGCACAAACGTTCGCATAAATCAAGCCTTCTATTCATGATCATTAATCCGTTCTGTCTCCGATCGACCGGCGCCTCAGGACATCATCCTGACCTTTCTGACGGCGGAAAACAGCAGGAACATGCCCGCGTTCACAAGAACCACGCTGGCGCCGGCAGGGGCTGAAAACAGATAGGAGAGCGCCATCCCGATGAAGAAGGCGGTCACGCTGACCGCGGCCGCCGTCAGCGTCACGGACAGGAAGCTTTTGCACAGCCGCATGGCTGTCAGCGCCGGGAACACCACCAGGGAGGAGATCAGCATCGCGCCCATCAGACGCATGCCCAGCACGACGGTCACCGCGGTCAGAATGGCGGTGAGCGTGTTGTACAGCCCGGTCCTCATGCCGGTCGCCCTGGCGAAGGACTCGTCGAAGGTGACGGTGAAGACCCTCCTGTACAGCAGCAGGAAAAACAGAAGGACGATCACGCCCAGCCAGAGGCTCAGCCTGAGGTCTGAGGAGGACATGATGAGGATGCTGCCGAACAGGTAACTGCTGATGTCCGCGTTGATGCCCTTTGACAGGGACAGGACCGTCACGCCGATCGCCAGGGAGCATGAAGCGATCATCCCGATGGCCGCGTCGCCTTTGATCCTGCTGTTCCCGCTCAGGCGCAGCAGGATCACCGCGGCCAGGATCACGACCGGGATGGTGAAGGGGAGGGGCGTCAGGCCCAGGGCCATCGCGATGGCCAGCGCGCCGAACCCGACGTGGGACAGCCCGTCGCCGATCATCGAGTAGCGCTTCAGCACCAGGCTGACGCCAAGCAGCGCCGCGCAGAGGGAAACGACCATCCCGGCCAGGATGGCGCGGGACATAAAGGAGAAGGACAGCATCTCAAAAAGCCAGTCAAACATCGCACACGCCTCCCGCAAACTTCCTGCCGGGGAACGTTTCCAGGTACTCCGCAGCGGTTCCCCAGAACAGCGGCGTCTGCTGCAGGTGAAGGATATGGGAGGCGAACAGGGCGGCGGTCTGAACGTCGTGGGAGATCATGATGACGGCGATGCCCTGCTCCCGGTTGATCTTCTCGATGATCTTGTACATTTCTCTGGCGGCGACGGGGTCAAGACCCGCGGTCGGCTCGTCCATCAGCAGCAGCTTTCGGGTCGCACACAATGCCCGGGCCAGAAGGACCCGCTGCTTCTGCCCGCCGGACAGTTCCATGAAACTGCGGTTGATCAGAGACCCGGCTTCCAGAAGGTTCAGCATGTCCAGGGCGCGCTTTTTGTCCCCGCGGGTCAGGAAGATCCTCCTGCTCCTGATCCCTGACTCGACTACTTCCCTGACCGAAGCGGGGAAATCACGCTGGATCAGGGTCTGCTGGGGTAGATAGCCGATCTCGTCCTGAGACAGCCCGTCGCCCAGGCGGACTTCGCCGCGTGCGGGTGGCACCAGTTTCAGTAGGCCCTTCATCAGGGTGCTCTTTCCCGAGCCGTTTTCCCCGACGATGCAAATATAATCGCCTTGATTGACCGTAAAGGTGACATCGGAGAGGACGATCTGTCCGTCATAGGCAAAGGCGGCGTCGTTTGCTGTGATCAGCGGCATCAGTTCAGCGCCTCCCGAAGCGTTTCAAGGTTGCCCCGCATTAGGGAGAGATAGCTCACCCCGTTTTGCAGCTCCTTCAGGGTGACGTTGTGCGCGGAGTGCAGCAGCAGCGTTTTCGCGCCGGTCTCCTCCGCGATCACGCCTGCGGATCTGCCGCTGCTGAACTCGATGTAAAACACGACCGGGATCTGCTCCTCCCTGATCTTTCCCATCAGGAACGCCAGGGTCCTTGCGCTGGGTTCCGTCTGCGTGCTGCAGCCGGGGAAGGCAGCGTAATAATCAAGGCCGTACTCCATCGTAAAATATCGCATCGGGAACCGGTCGCCCAGTACGATGGTCCTGCGTTTCGCCCCGCTGACCAGTTTGCGGAACGCCTGATCCAGTGCGTTTAGTTCAGGCAGATAGGCTTCAAGCCGTTCGCGGTAATATGCCTGTCCCGCGGGGTCAAGCCGCGATAACGCTTCCGCGATATCCGATACGATCAGCGCGGCGTTGCGCGGGGAGGTCCAGACATGCTCATCAAGCTCTTCGCCCTGATCGTCCTCCCCATGCTCATCAGGCGTATCCTCCATGCCTTCGACCAGTTCCTCTGTCACCACGGTGACCGAATCCATCATGCGCAGCAAGGCGGGGGCTTCCTCCCCCAGGGCGGCGACCGCTTCGCTGATCCAATAATCGGCGATACCGCCGGTAAACACGAGAAGGTCAGCCTGCTGGACCGCGATGATGTCCCTGGGGCTGGGTTCAAAGCTGTGCGCTTCCGCGCCGGGGGGGAGCAGCATGAGGACGTTCGCCCGGTTGCCCGCGATGACGCGGGCAAAATCGTAGGCGGGGAAGTTGACAGCGACGATTTGGAGCGGCTTTTCTTCCGCTGACACTGCAAAAGAAGGCAGCAGGATCAGCGTCAGGGTCAGGATCAGGAACCGGGTGACGTGTTTCATTGATTTCCTTTCGCTTCCGGGGTGAGACTGGATTCCCGCGTCCCCCGGCAGTCTCTGCACAGCCCGGGCAGCAGGCATTCCTCTTCGTTGAGTGCGAAGCCGTGGTCCAGGTTCAGATGCTTTTCAAATTCATTGACCGCGTCACAGGACAGCGCGGCGACCATGCCGCAGCCGCTGCAGCGCATGCTCATTCGCCGCTGATCCTGCGGGCGGTGCTGGTATTTCACGGGTGCGGAGGATTTCTGATCCTTGAACGCGATCAGGCTCCCTTTTTCATACAGCATCGAGATGCAGCGGTACACGGTCGTCCGCCCGATATGAAGGCCGGTGCGTGACAGATCCTGATGGACCTCGTCCGCTGTCATGGGCCGGTAAGGCTGGGACGCGAAATGGCGCAGCACCGCTTCACGCTGCCTGGTTCTGTAATCACTTC
>CAUJDI010000018.1 GCA_963169565.1 Bacillota bacterium
CAGGAAGCCTACCTGAAGAAGGCGGCTGATGATTTCAACGCTCTGCAGGAAGGCATCCAGGTCGAAGTGCTCAGCCAGCCCTACTCAGGCTTCACCAACACCGTGTACAGCGCCGTGGTCGAGGGCATCGGCCCGGACATCATCTTCAACTATCCCTCCGAAGCCGCGCAGTACGTCAAGGCCGGCCAGGTCGCGGACCTGAGCCAGTACATCTATGATGAAACCATCGGCATCCCCGGCTTTGAGCAAGCGCTGAAGCCCGGCGTTTTTGCCGGCGAGGTCAACGGCTTTGAAGACGGGCTGATCCATTACGTGCCCGCCTACACCTCCGGCCCCATCCTTTACTACAACAAGACGCTGCTGGACGAGCTGCAGCTGACCGTCCCCGCCACCTGGGAGGAGATGGAGGCCGCCGCCAAGGTCATCAAGGAAAAGAAGAACATCCCCGCCCTGGGCGTGGACAGCCTGACGGACCTGATGCAGATGCTCATCATGGAGACCCCCGGCGCCGGCTACATCGACGTGGCGGGCAAGCAGGTCCTGTTTGACACGCCCGAGGTGCGCGCCAAGGTGCAGTGGCTGGTTGACATGGTCAAGGCCGGCTACTTCGCCCTGCAGCCCTCGGCCGACTATTTCTCCAATGACTTCAACTCCGGCATCGTGGCCACCTACGTGGGATCCAACGCCGGTTACCCCTACATCAAACCGGACGGCTTTGAGTTCGGCATGGCGGCCATGCCCGCCAAGACCTGGTACCCCTCCTGGAATCGCGGCCCCATCGTGTTCTACTACAAGGATGACGCCCGCGCCCAGGCCGCCTATGAGTTTGTCAAGTACTTCATCTCCCCGGAGGTCAACGCGGGCTGGGCCCAGGCCGTGAACGCGCTGGCCCCCTACGCCTGGACCCAGGAAGTTCCGGCCTATCAGGCCTATATCGCCCAGGATACCCTGGCCGTGCAGGCACTCAAGGCGGTCGAGGCCAACCTTGAACTGGCCGGCTCCCTCCCCTCGGTCACCGGAGCGGCGGCAGTCCGCACCGCCCTGCGCGACGCGGTCATCAAGGCCGCCGGCGGCGACATGACGGTGGACGAAGCCTGGACCGAGTGCGTTACCGTGTCCAACGCCGCCCTGAAGGGCGAGTAAGGTTTTACCGGACCAATAGCAGGGGCTGCCGAAAGGCGGCCCTTTTCTGATGCGGAGAGCGTGATTTTTCGCATCCTGAACGACCCTGCCCAGCTCCCGGCCTTACGCGTGACGGCAGTTGACAGGGGCCATCCCGGATCCTACAATGGTCATGAAACGGACCCCTGCTGCATGACCGGCCCTGCTGCAATGACTGCCCGTGCCGACCGATCCCGACGACATCCTGAATATGCCCTGATGCGAAGCTTCGTCCTTTGAAGGGGGCAATCCCATGAAACGAGGTCACTGCGCATTCCTCTGCGTGGCGCTGGTTTTTTGCGCGCTTTTCCACGCGCGGGCCGGCATGGATACGGAGGGATTTCTTTCCTCCCTGTCCGACTGGATCATCGGGACGGACTGGGGGATCCGGTCAGGCGAGATCGACGAAGAAAAAAGGAACCTGACGCTCACCCTGTCCCGCATGGACCTGGACGCACTGACCGGACAGGACCGGGACGATATAAAAAGCGCGCTGATGGACATGCTCAGCCTGTACCTGTCTTCCGCTGAAGAGGCCGCCCGGTTCAGCATCCTTTATCAGGCGGACGACGGGGGTCTGCCGCCGGGGGAGCAGTCCGCCGGGGAAACCGCCGTTCTTCCGGATAAGGAGGGCCAGGCAGAGATGAACCTCGTCTTCATCCACCACAGCTGCGGGGAGAACTGGCTCAGGGATGGCCTGGCCCAAATGCTCAATGAATACGGGATATACGTGGCGGACATCACCTACGGCTGGCGGGAATACGGCGATCACACCGACACCGCGGACTGGCCGGGATGGTTCAGGGACGATGTCATGGGGCTGGTATACCGCGAGCTGGGCACGATGAGCGCGGAAAACAGCCTTGCCCCCAAAGACGTGGAGAACACGGCCGTCCTGTTCAAGAGCTGCTTCCCCAACAGCGACGTCGGGGATGCCATCGGGGATGAGCAGGCCGTCTACAACAGCCTGCTCGCGTATTTTGAGAGCCGGCCGGACAAGATGTTCATCCTGGTGACCCCGCCGCCGATGATCCGAATCGGGGACCCCGGCCTGACAAGGGATTTGTGCCTCTGGCTCACCGACCGCGGGGAGGGGTGGCTGGGCGGCCGGGACCTCGGCAACGTGTTCGTGTTTGACCTTTACAACGTCCTGACGCATCCGGACGCGCACCACCGGATGGAGAACGGACAGGAAATCCATACCAGGGTCCCTGGTGCGGACACGCTGTATTACGACTCTGCCGGGGACGACCATCCCAACGGGCAGGGAAACAGGAAGGCCGCGGAAGAATTTGTCCCCCTGCTTGTGCACTGGATCGCCCTGTTCTCCGGAGAGAGCGGCTGGGAAGTGCAGCTGTTCATCCCCTGACCCTGCCTGAACATCACCGACACGGCGTTTTTGCCAGAATGAAGGGAGGATAAGAAAATGAAGAGGTTCCTGTGCATCTGTCTTCTGCTGCTCCTTGCGGCTGCGCCTTGCTGCAGCGCTGAAACCGGGGAGGCGGCGCCCACGCTGACACTCATCGGCCACGCTTCGGTCAGGATCACGACAAGCGACGGAACGGTCCTCTACGTCGACCCCAGCTTTCCGGGGGACTATTCCATCCCCGCGGACCTGGTGCTCATCAGCCATGACCATTCCGACCACAGCAAGCTGAAGCTCGTCACCCAAAACGAGGGCTGCCTGGTCAAAGAACCAAAGGACACGATCAACCCGGACGGCAGCTACAACATCTTCACCTACCGCAACGTAACGGTGGAACCCTTCCCCGCGTACAACAAGTTTCACATGAAGTTTATGACGACCGGCTTTCTCATCACCTTTGACGGCATCACCGTCTACTTCGCATCCGATACGAGCAAAATCCCTGAGATGGAAAGCCTCGCAGGGAGGGGGATCGATTACGCCCTTCTGCCCGTCGACGGGGAATTCAACATGGACGCGCGCGAGGCCATGGAATGCGCGGCGCTCATCGGCGCCGGGCACAACATCCCGATCCACTTCTTTGACGCCGATCCCGCCCTCTTCACGCCGGAGAACCTGCTGTTCATCCCCTACGGGGAGACGGTGACGCTTGAGGGAACATAAAACCTGTCTGAAGCGGCAGGGAACAATCAGCGCGGGGAGGTTGTGATGGAGATCCTGGACATGCGCTCGCTTGATGGCAATCTGCTCCGCCAGGCGGCGGAGATCCTCAGCGAAAGCCTGCCGGAATGGCTCCCCACACCCGATGATGCCGCCGACGAACTCAAGGGGCTGCTCCGGCCCGGGAATACGATGCTGGCTGCGGTGACAGAGGGCAGGGTGATGGGGCTGGGCGGCCTGCTGGAACCAGCATATGACGGGAGGGTCTTTGAGCTGCATCCCCTGGCGGTCAAGAAGGATGCCCGGGGACAGGGCATCGGGCGGGCCATCGTGTACGCGCTGGAAGAGGAGGCCAGGCGGCGCGGAGGGCTGACCATCTGGCTGGGCTCGGATGACGAACGAGGAGGCGGGGAGACCAGCCTAGCCAATACGGACCTCTACGATGACCTGCCCGGCAGGCTCGCCGGTTTTGACCCCGGAAATCATCCGGCCGCGTTCTACCTGAAAATGGGATATCGGGTCATCGGCGTGATGCCCGACGCCAACGGGCCCGGGAAACCGGACATCTTCATGGGGAAACGGATATTTGGGGGAGGACCCTAAACGTCTATCCCCAATAGCGCCTTGGCGGCCAGGCCGATGAAGAAGGAGACCGCTGCGACGCTCAGGCTGATGGCCGCCATCTCAAGGAACCGGCGGCCAAAGGGTTCTGACCTTGCGACGGAAATATAGTAGTTGAATAAAAGGATAATGAGCAGGACGAAGGCAAGCATCATCAGGAAGGCCGCCAGGTAAAGCCCGTTGGGGAAGATGAGGTAGGGCAGCACCAGCAGCGCCACCGTGACCAGGTAGGCCGCGCCGGTGTACAGGCTGGATTTCAGCGCCTTTGTGTTTCCATTGGCGCGCTCGGCCAGGTAATTGGACGCCGCCATGGACAGCGTGGCCGACACGCCGGTGATGATGCCGGAGAGCGCGATGAGCCGGGTATTCCCCAGCGCGAAGGTGAGGCCCGCGATGGTGCCGGTCAACTCGACCAGCGCGTCGTTGAGCCCCAGCACCATGGAGCCCACGTAGTGCAGCCGCTCCTCGTCCAGCATTTTCATCAGCATGTCCTCATGCGCTTCCTCCTGCGCGATGATGGCGCGCGCCTCGGGGACGTCTGATTCGACGCTTTTCAGGCCCCGGATGCCGCGCTCTTCCTGCTTCTCGAAAAACCGGATCGCGAAGGTATCGCCCAGGAGAAAACGGAGGGTCTTGAACAGCCCGAGCCTCAGCCGGTCCGGCGACACCTCCCGCCCGGTGTACTTCTTCCATGTTTCATAGTGGGCCTGCTCCGCCCTTGAGATCTGCAGCAGCGCTTCCCGATTGGCCGGGTCTTTCTGGCGACCGGCCATGTACAGGTACAGCGCGCTCCCGGTGATCTCATCCTTCTGGAACTTCAGGATCTGCTTCAGTGCCTGCGTGCCCAGCTTTTCATTCATCTGCTGCCTTTCCTTCCTTTCTGTCTTCGGCCGCATCGACTGATCCCTCTATCAGGAACCGGCACTCCTTAAAGCCTCCCAGGATGGTGTGGAGTTTTGTGACCATGAAGCGGCGCTCAGGCATCAGGGTCCGCATCACATGGGCCACGCTGCCCCGGGAGCATCCGCACAGCACCTCTGAATCGGTACAGCCCTGCGTGTGCAGGTCGCACAGGCAGGAGCGGAACATGATTTCGTACGCGCTTCCAGCGGTGACGACCGCGCCTGAAACCCCGCTGATTTCATCCAGGCGGCTGAAGAAAATGTCAGGATCGCCGGAGGAGGAATCAAACAGCTTCCGGTATTCCTCAAGGATCCCGGTCTGCGCGCACCGTTCGCCGCAGCGGGAGAGCAGGCCCGCTCGCTGATCCTCCGGGAGCAGGGAAGCGCTGTCCAGGAGCCAGGCGAGCCAGTCCTTGATGAAATCAGTCAATGGGCAGCCTGCCTTTCGTGGAGCTTTATATAGGAACGCCAAGGTTTACTGTACCCTGAACCTCCCTCGTCCACCCGTGCCTGTCCGCAAGGCGTCCGTACTGGATGCCTGTCAGCTCATCATACAGCCGCCGGCTCAGGGGGCCGATGCCGCCGTCCCCGACGGTGTGCACCGTGTCCTTATAGCACAATCTGCCGACCGGGCTGATGACCGCCGCCGTGCCGGTGCCGAACACCTCCTCCACCTCGCCCCGGCCCCAGCATTCCAGCAGTTCATCAATGGCGATGGGTCGCTCCTCAGTCTGGATGCCCCAGTCACGGCACAGCGTGAGGACCGAGTCGCGGGTCACGCCGGCCAGGATGCTGCCGCAGGAGAGGTCCGGCGTGACCACCCGGCCCGCGATCTTGAAAAAAATGTTCATCGCGCCGACTTCCTCGATGAATCGGCGGTGCACCGCGTCCAGCCAGAGCGCCTGTGCGTATCCCGCTCCGTGCGCCTTCACCTGTCCCACCAGGCTGCAGGCATAGTTTCCGCCCGCCTTCAGGTAGCCCATCCCGCCGGGCGCGGCGCGCACGTAGTCATCCTCGATCCAGATACCCACCGGCGTGAGGCCGCCTTCATAGTAGGAACCACTGGGTGAAAGGATGATGACAAACAGATAGGTTTTACTTGGCGCGACACCCAGGACCCCCTCCGTGGCGATGATATATGGGCGGATGTACAGCGAGCTGCCCTCCTGACTGGGTACCCAGTCCTTCTCCAGGTGCACCAGGGTGTTGACAGCCTGCAGGAAGTCCTCCTGCGGCACCTCCGGGATGCAGAGGCGCGCGCAGGTGGTGCCCATGCGCCGGGCATTCATGTCCGGCCTGAACAGCAGCGTACGCCCGTCCGGCGCGCGGTAGGCCTTCAGCCCTTCAAACATCTCCTGCGCGTAATGGAACACCATCGCCGCTGGGGAGAGGGAGAGATTCCCGAAGGGGACGATGCGCGCGCCATGCCAGCCTTCCCCCTGCGTATAGTCCAGCAGGAACATGTGGTCTGTAAAGATCCTGCCGAAGCGAAGCGCCTTATCCGCGCCTGGTTTTGCCGATGGATTCCCGGTCCTCGTGATGCTGATGTCAAGCATGCGCGCCTGGCGCCTCCGATCATTTGATGCCCGTATTATAACCTGACCCGAAAAACATCAGGAAGCCTTCAGCTGTTCTGCCTGTGTTTATCCGTCTGATCCTTTTTCTCCTCTGTCCTGCAAACACGAAGCCCGCGAGCCTCCAGCCCGTTTTTTAGCTCAGCAGGAGGCTGGCGGGCCGCCGGTAGGAGGACGGTTGCAAAGGGCTTACTTCATCTCAAAATCCTTCTCAACAAGCTGCGGGTAAATGCTCAGGATAGGGGAGAAATCCTTGATCTTATTGTTATTCAGGTGCAGGATCGACAGGTCCTTCATTTCCGTCAGCGCGCCGATGCTGGTCAGCTTGTTGTCGTTCAGGTACAGTTGAGTCAGCTTTGTCAGCCCGGCCAGCGCGTCGATCTTTGTCAGTTTGTTGCCCCCGATGTTCAGATTGTTCAGGTTCACAAGGTCCTTGAGCGGGGCGACGTTCGAGATCTGATTGCCAAACGCCTTGAGGTATTCAAGCCTTGTCAGTCCGGACAGCTTCTTGACGTCCTTGATTTTGTTGAAACTGATGTCAAGGCGTTTCAGGTTGATGAAGTGCTCGATCCCGCTCAGGTCGGCGATCTGTGACCCCTTGGGGAACTTCTGCTGCCACTCGTTGCCCAGGAATAATTCCTCCACCAGCGCCGCGTCGCCGGCTGTGATTTTGCCTTCCGGCTTGCCGATCGCCTCGCGGATCCGACGCTCCAGCACCTTGTCGGGGAATTTGATGACCTTGTCCGGGTCCTCGGGCTGAAGCATATCCGGATCGCCGCCTTTGATGTCGTTGTTCCCGGGACCGCCGCCTGACCAGGGGTTCAGCTCCAGCGGCTGGTTGGGGTCAAAATCCTTCTGCTCCAGCCTGCCCGCGAGCTCCGCAAGAACGCTGACGTCCTGCGCCGCATTGCGCTGGATCTGAAGCACTTTCAGGTTTGGCAGGCCGTACAGCGGGTTGAAATCAGAGACCAGGTTGTCCGACAGGTTCAGCTCCGACAGCTGCGGCATTCCATCCAGAGGCGAAATGTCGCTGATCCTGTTCTTTTCGATCTGCAAGACCTCAAGCTTCGTCAGCCCCCTCAGCGGCGAGATATCCGTGATCCCATTGTCGAACAGGATCAGGAGGCGCAGATTGGGCATGTGCGCAAACGCGCTCAGGTCGCTGATACCGTTGCAGCCGAGATCCACATGCTCAAGGCGCGGGAGCCCCGGCAGGATGCCGATGTCTGATACGGAGTGGAAGTTCAGGCCCAGTTTCTTGATGTTGAGGAAGTGTTCGATCCCGGTCAGATCGCAGATGCGGATGTCGTCCGGAATACTCTCCTGCCATTCCAGGTTGAATTCCAACCGGTCCACCCGCGCCGCGTCCCGCGCGGTGACATTGCCCTCCGGTATGCCCATCTGTTCGCGCACTCGTCTTTCAAACACGGGGTCGTTGAAGACTACCACCTCGTCCGGATTCTCCGGCTGGATCATGCCGCGATCGCCGCTCCCGGGACCGCCGCCTGACCAGGGGTTCAGCTCCAGCGGCTGGTCGGGGTCGAAGTCTTTCTCCTGCAGCCTGCCCGCGAGCTCCTTCAGTCCGCTGACGTCCTGCGCCGCATTTCGCTGGATCCGCAGCACCTTCAGGTTTTGCAGGCCGTACAGCGGGCTGAAATCCGCGATCCGGTTATCGATCAATTCCACTCTTTCCAGGCCGGGGAGCGCTGCCAGCGCGGAAATATCCTCGATCTGGTTGCGCGGGAACTCCACCCCGGTCAGCGATGAGAGACCAGCCAGCGGGGAGAGGTCGCTCACCAGGGAATTGTCGATGCGGATCCCCCGGAGTTTGGTCAGCCCGCCCAGCGGGCTCAGGTCGCTGACCTGCGAGCGGTCGATCACGATCCCCTCCATGTTCAGGCAGTAGCGCAGCGGTGAAAGGTCGCTCACACTCTCCCACAGGCTCTGGTCGCCGGGCACGAGCTTGCCGATCGCGCACAGGTCCTTCTGGGTCAGCGGCCTGCCGGACACGCCAGTGGCCTCGCGCAGGATCGCTTCCAGCCCCGCGTCACTGACCGGGATCTCTGCGTCCGGGTCCTCCGCCTTCAGGGGCATATCCACGTCGAATACCTGACCGTACTCGAAATCCTTTTCCTGAAGCTGAGGATAGAGTTTTTCTATCGGCGAATAGTCCTGGACCAGGTTGTTTGCCAGCTTCAGCTGAATCAGGCTGGCCATGCCTGAAATGGGAGTGAGGTCGGTAATATAGTTGTCCGGCAGAGAAAGCCTGTACATATTTGTCATTCCGGCCAGGGGACTGATGTCCTCAATACCGCAACCATCCAGGTAAAGGTGGTCTATTTTGGTCAGCCCGGCCAAAGGACTGAGATCATCAATCTGAATGCCGCCAAGGTGGAGCGACCGCAGCGACGCGAGGCCGGACAGGGGGCTGACGTCCCGGATGCTGTTCCCCCAAAGCGTAAGCTCCTCCAGGTTGCCAAGACCGGCGAGCAGGCTGATGTCCCTGACGCCATTGCCCCCCAGGTTGAGCTTCCTGAGTTCCGTCAAACCAGACAGCGGGGTCAAGTCGCCGATTTGGTTGAAGCCCGCGTCCAGTTCCCGCAGGCTGATGAAATACTCAAGCCCCCGAATGTCCCTAACGATCACGTCATCCGGGATCTGCGGCTGCCATTCGTTTTGAATGTCAAGCCGGGTGATTTTCGCCGCGTCTCCCGCGGTGATATCACCCTCGGGTTTGCCGAGCGCTTCCCGCACCTTCCGCTCCAGAACGGGATCGGGGAATGTGACGGTCTCATCCGGGTCCTCAGGCACGGCCAGATCGAAAATCTCAAAGTTGCGCCCCGTCAGATTGGGATATAAGTCCTTAAGCGGAGAATAATCTTCCACGGGGCAGCCCGCCAGGTAAAGCTCTCTCAGCGGCAGGTCCGCAAGCGGCGTGACGTCCGAAACCAGGTTCCAGCTCAGATCCACCACCTCAAGGGTCGGCACCTGCGAAAGCAGGCTGATGTCCATAAGCTCCCCGCCGAGGGAAACGAAATCCCTCAGCTTGTGCAGCGCGGGCAAACCGGCGGGAAGGTTCCGCAGGCCGTCGATGCGAAGCGATTCCAGCTCGGGCATATTGTCGATAAAATCGACGTCCTGCATGTTGCCGATGATGCCGAGCCACACCATCCGG
>CAUJDI010000019.1 GCA_963169565.1 Bacillota bacterium
GTAGAGGCCCCGGATCTCCTCCTCCCTGCGCTGCTGGTCCTCGATGGATTGCCTGATTTTTTCCGTCATCCCGTTGAAGTGATCCGCGATGTAGGAAAACTCGTCATTCGAGCGAATCACGATCCTGGAATCGAAATCGCCCTTGGAGACCCTCTCGATCCCCTCATGCAGCGTCTTCAGGGGTGACAGCAGCCTGTTGGACATGACCGCGGCAAAAAATACGACCGCGGCGGAACCCAGCAGCCCGATCACAAGCATCTGCAGCGTGATCCGGTTCTTCGTCGCCTCCAGGTCCGCGCGCGAGTAGATGATCTCTATGACCGTATGTTCATGGAGTTCGCCTGCGTTCTCAAAGCTGAACGGCAGGTACTTGATCAGTGCAGCCTGTCCCCTGTAGGTCCCCTCAAAGGTGACAGGAAGGCGCGTGGAAAGCGATTCCTCATAATACAGCTTGTATTCCGGATCAATGTACTTGACTTCAGCCGCGTCTTCGTTGAAGGTGGTGCCGTACTTGCTGAAAAGTGACGCGCTGAGGACAAAACCCTGGTTTTTGGAGATGATGTCCCCAAAGCTGCCGAAGTTCAATGCGTCCGGGATCGCCTGGTCGTTCCTGATCTGGTAACCCGTTTCGAAGATGTACAGGCCGTCGGGTGTTGGCTGGTAGCAGTACTTGGTGACAATGTCCTCAACGCTTGAGAGTGAAAGCCTGTCACTGAAGAACTTCCCCTGCTCCCTGATGCCCTGAAGGAACTCGCCAACGCCCTCGAACTGGCCTAAATTCAGCCCGATATCGGTCTTGTATGTCGCGTCGATGACCGTGTTGGTTCCATCAATGATATACAGATCAATTCCGCTGTCCGCATCGTAGAAATCATAGAGGTCAATGCCGGGCAGCCCGCTGAGGAGGTACGCGTCGATCATCCTGCCGAGGATGATCTCGGACTCCTTCTCGATCGGCCTCTCCAGCATCCGGTACGCGCTGTCCGTCGCCTTCATCAGCTTGAGGATGTTATCCTCCACCAACGCCTGCCGCTGGGTGTCCATCTCCTGAAAGACCCTTGAGACGGAGATCTGCTGGAGCAATCCCATGACAATGATCAATAAAACCACGACAGAGAGCATCAGGATCATCAGTTTGACCTTGATGCTGCCCAAATGCTTCAGCATTGATCCTCCTCCGGGCGGTTCTGCATACTGCCGCCTGCTTTTTCCAGGTCAATGGCTTTTGGCCGTGGTGCAGCCATCAGCAGCCTTGAATGGTCCCGTTGATGCCGACAGCGGCCTCTGGTCTGCCCCAGCCCTTGTTCCGATAAGAGAGTTAGAAAAATGTGTAAACCGTTAGAAATATTGCATCTTTGGCTGTGATATATCTTATCACAGGCAGGCGCTGTACTCAATGACCCGCGCAGCGCGGCCGCCGCGGTCCTGGAGGAATGTCTGTGTCGATTATGCTTGAGATTGTCAAGGCTGAATGATATGATGACTCCCGTACCGCTGTATACAAAAATCAGATTAACGGGAGCAACTGGCTGTGATGAGGAAATTGGTTTCCCTTCTTATACTGCTTTTCATGGCATTCCCTTTATATGTCTGCGCGGAGACATCCGCTCAAAGTGCGCCGCTGACCGACAACCCTCTGATCAACAGGGAAGCGGGCCGTACGTCCCTTGCCCTTGAGCCCTCTGAAGGGATCATCAATTTTCTGCTGATAGGCATGGACAGCGATGAGAAGGATACCGGTTACCTTGTGGAAGATAACCATACAGACGCAATGATCGTGATGGCGGTCAACCCTAAGGCAAACAGGATCGACCTGATCTCCATTCCCAGGGACACAATAGCCTACGTGCCGGGGACCCGGGGAGTGTACAAGATCAACGGAGCGATCAACGTGGGAAGCAAAAGGGCAAGCAGGCCGACGATGTCCGCAGAAGGTTTTGAAGCCGTGCGCGATACGGTCAGCTGGCTGCTGGGCGGTATCCGGATAGACCACTACCTTGCGGTCAACATGGAAGCCATGGCAGAAATCGGTAACGTGATTGGCGGCATCGACTTCAATGTTGAGATGAGCTATGCCGGCGAGGGTCGAAAGATCTACCGGAAGGGCATGCAGCACCTGGATGGACAGGGCATCGTGGACTACTTCCAGGCCCGAAAGAATGCCACTGTAAATCCCGGCAGCGATTTGGCGAGGACCGGGCGCCAGCGCGCGCTGCTGACCGCGATCATGACAAAGCTCATGGTAAACCCGTCGATCCTGCTTTCGCTGACAAAGAGCTATACCAGCAACGAGATCATCCGTCAGGGCTTCTTCACGGACATGGACCTGAAGGATCTGCCCAGTTTGATGCAGCTGATGCTGACCCTGTCAGGAGGTCTCAAATCAAGCGGCACAGACGGGGTTTTTCATTTACACGTGATCAGCGGCGCTTACCGGAATGCCTTTGGAAACTGGAAGTTCACCTTTACAGATCAGGAGAACCGCAGAGAGGTCATCCGGCAGGTGTACGGCGTGGATGTGCCCGAATTGAAGTATGTCAGCTATTCCTACGCGAAGTGGCTCTATACGTCGGGTTTCAGGGCGATCAGGCACCTTTCAGCGTCCGACGACATCAGGAAATTCATGGACGAGAACCCGGACAAAGCGCCGGATACCGACGCGTTCAGGAAAGCGCTTGAGGCTTTCAACCTCGCCTATGACAGGACCCGGGACACGTTCATCCTTGCGGCTGAGACCATGGACAGCAAGGATACGCAGAACATGACCATCCAGGCGAACAAACTGAAGGAAGCCGGAAACGCACTGGCAAAACTGCTCAGCTATCCCAAGAAGAACGGAAAAGTCGTCTGGAGTGCGGCGAAATATCATGATGAAGACAGACTGGTCAACGAAGTATACGTAAACTTCCGCTGACCAGAATGGATCGCTGATCAAAAATCCCGATTCAGCTTACCAGAATAAAGTTGCAATGATCCCGAAGCTTTGCTTCCTGGAGGCTGCCTTGCTATTTCGCCGCTTCCTGGCCGTAGTAGGCGTTTACGCCATGCTTGCGCAGAAAATGCTTGTCCCGGATGGCGTCCGCAGCAGGCTGGACGCCCGGATGAATGAGGCGTGTTTTCAGCGCGATCTTCGCCACCTCCTCCAGTACGCCCGCGTTCGTGACGGCCTGCGCCGAGTCCCTGCCCCAGGCGAATGCGCCGTGGGAGAAACAGAGCATGGCGGGAACGTGCAGCACGTTGATGCCCCGCTCCCTGATGGTCTGGATCATCACCAGCCCTGTATTCAGCTCATACTCACCGGCGATCTCCTCATCCGTCAGCGGCCTGGCGCAGGGCACGGGGCCCGCGAAATGGTCGGCATGGGTGGTACCGTACAGCGGGATGTCCATCCCCGCCTGCGCCCAGGCAGTCGCTTCGGGTGAGTGCGTGTGGACGATCCCGCCGATCTCAGGGAAGGTCTTGTACAGGATCAGGTGAGTGGGGGTATCGGACGACGGGCGCCAGCGCCCTTCCACCACCTTGCCCGACAGGTCGCACACGACCATGTCCTCCGCCCGCATCGCCTCATATGGGATGCCGCTGGGCTTGATGACCACAAAGCCCGTCTCCTCATCCCTGGCGCTGACATTGCCCCAGGTGTACTTGACCAGGCCTTGCCGCGGAAGTTCAAGGTTCGCCTGAAGCACGGCTTCCTTCAATGCTGTCAGCATGTTCCTCTCCTTATTGAGCGTCAGAGATGTGTTACCGCCGCGCGCTCGACCATGAGGCCCGCCGTAAAGCGCGCCATGTAGGTTTCAAAACCCTCGACGTCCTGAGGATCGGGCGCAAGCCGTGAGCCGCCCATCTGACGGAAGACGCGCCGGTCCAGCCAGTCCCTGAGGGTCTCTCCGTCCTGATGATCCGCCATATAGGCCGCCAGCAGCGCGATGCCCCACGCGCCGCCCTCACTCGCGGTATCCATGACGGTCACCGGGGTGCGCAGCGCCGCGGCTGTGAGGCGCTGCCCTGCCTCTCCTTCCTTATACAGCCCGCCGTGCCCCAGGATGCGGTCGATGCGGACCTTCTCCTCCTCCAGCGTCTTTATGCCAAGTTTCAGCGTCGCAAGAGCGGAGAAGAGGATGCTGCGCGCCAGATTGGCGAAGGTGAACCTGCTCTCCGGCGGGTGCACCAGCAGCGGGCGCCCTTCCTCAAAGCCGGTGATGTGCTCGCCGGAATAATAACCGCAGCTGGTCAGCCCGCCTGCGTCCCTGTCTCCCTTGAGCGCAGCGTCAAAGAACACCTTGTACAGCTTGTCCTGATCCGCCTTAAGCCCGGCTTCCTTCACAAAATCATCCAGCAGCCCGATCCAGGCATTGAGGTCCGTGGTGCAGTTGTTGCAGTGCACCATGGCGACCGGGCTGCCCTCGGGGGTGGTGACGATGTCGATTTCCGGATGGACCCTGGACAGTCCTTTCTCCAGAACGATCATCGCGAAGATGGAGGTGCCGGCGGACACGTTGCCGGTGCGGGGCGCGACCGCGTTGGTGGCGACCATCCCCGTGCCGGCGTCGCCCTCCGGCGGGCACAGCGGGATGCCGGCACGGAGCCGGCCGCTGGGGTCAAGCAGTGTCGCGCCCTTTTGGCTCAGCCGGCCGGCCGCTTCACCGGCATATTTGATATCGGGCAGGATCCCCCCAAGGGACCAGGGCAGGTGTTCGTCCTGGACCAATTGTTTGAACTGCCCGAGCATGGTTTCATCATAGCCGCCGTTTTCACCGATGGGGAACATGCCGGAGGCGTCGCCGATGCCCAGCACCTTTTCCCCTGTCAGCTGCCAATGCACGAAGCCAGCCAGCGTGGTCAGAAAGCGGATCTCCGGCACGTGCGCTTCGCGACTCAGGATGGCCTGGTATAGGTGCGCGATGCTCCAGCGCTGGGGGATGCTGAAGTTGAACAGCCCGCTCAGCCGCTCCGCCGCCTCCCCGGTCATGGTGTTGCGCCAGGTCCTGAAAGGCGCCAGCAGCCTGCCCTCCCCGTCAAAGGGCAGGTATCCGTGCATCATCGCGCTGATGCCGATGCCGGCAAGCGTGCTGACCCGTACGCCGTATTTCGCTTCCGCGTCGGCGGCCATCGCGGCATAAGCCTTTTGAAGGCCGTCCGTGGCCTCCTGAAGGTCATAGGTCCAGATGCCGTCGATGAGCTGGTTATCCCATCGGTGGCTGCCCACAGCCAGCGGCGAGTGATCCGGTCCCGTCAAGACCGCCTTGATGCGGGTGGAGCCCAGTTCGATCCCAAGCACGGCTTTCCCGTCAAGGATCGCCGCCCGGGCTGATTCGTTCCTATCCATGTCATGGTCCTTTCTGGCAGCCGTCTGCTCCTCAGCGGAAGAACGCCTGGCCCAGCATCATCTCCTGCTTCAGCCCGCGCAGGGTGGTGTCCTTGCCGATGACCAGCGCTTCGATGCCCATGTGTTCCGCCCAGTCGCTCATCTGCCCGCTCGTCAGGTCATAGGAGAACGCGGTATGGTGCGCGCCGCCGGATAGGATCCAGGCCTCCACGCCCGTGGTGAAATCCGGCTTCGGGGTCCAGAACACCGTCGCGACGGGCAGCTGGGGCATGGGTTTTTCATTCGCCTTGCAGTCCACTTCGGCGATGATCAGGCGGAAGCGTGTGCCCAGGTCGATCAGGGACACCGCCACGCCCGGCCCTGTTTTGGATGTGAACACCAGGCGCGCCGGGTCCTCCCTGCGGCCCATGCTCAGGGGTTTGCAGCGGATGGCGGGTTTTTCAGCGGCAAGGCTCGGGCAGATCTCCAGCATGTGCGCCTGCAGGATGCCCTCCTTGCCGGGCACAAGGTTATAGGTATAATCCTCCAGCATCGAGGTGCCCTTGGCATTGGGGACGTCCGCGGCCATCAGTTTCATCAGGCGGACCATCGCCGCCGTTTTCCAGTCGCCCTCAGCGCCGAAGCCGTATCCCTTCTCCATCAGGCGCTGGATCGCCAGGCCCGGCAGCTGCTTGAGCGTTCCCAGGTCGTCAAAATGGGTGACGATGGCATGATAATCCTTTTCTTTGAGGAAACGTTCAAAGCCCAGCTCGATCTGCGCCTGCGCGGCGACGTGCTCCCTGAACTCCCTGGGATCGCGCCCGTCCAGGATGATCTCATAGCGGCTGTAGTATTCCTCCACCAGTGCGTCAGTATCAGCCCCGGAGACCGCGGCGACCGCGTCAGCCAGCTCGGTCACCGGCCAGGCGTCCACCTGCCAGCCGAATTTTATCTGGGCCTCGACCTTGTCGCCCTCGGTGACCGCCACGTTGCGCATGTTGTCCGCGACGCGCATCACCCGGATGTTCCGGCTTTCGACGATGCCCACCGCCGTGCGCATCCAGGAGGCGATCCGCTCCCTCACAGCCTGATGGGTCCAGTGCCCGGCCACCACCTTGCGGAAAAGGCCCATGCGCGTGACGACGTGCCCGAACTCACGCCCGCCGTGGGCGGACTGGTTCTCGTTCATGAAGTCCATGTCGATCGTGTCGTAGGGGATTTCTTCATTGAACTGGGTATGCAGGTGCAGCAGCGGCTTTTTATTGGCCTGCAGCCCCGCGATCCATGACTTCGCGGGTGAAAAGGTATGCATCCAGGTGATGACGCCGGCGCAGGCCGGATCCTCATTGGCCTGAACAAACGTCTGATGGATCGTCCCGGCGCTGATGAGCACGGGCTTGAGCACCAGCGGATATGGCAAAGCGCCTGAAGCGTTCAGTTCCCTGACGATGATCTGCGCGTGTTCCGCCACGTTGCGAAGGCACTCCTCGCCGTACAGGTCCTGGGAGCCGACGCAGAACCAGAAAGCATAGTTCCTGCCGCTGAGTTTCATCACTGTCACCTATCCTTTGCATTTTGTATATTGTTTCTCCAGCGCGCCGTCACGGCGCGCGTCTTTTTGATTATACCATATCAGAAAGCGATCCGCACCGCTTCAGTACAGGACCCACGCCCGGCATCCCGTGCAGGACGACTTCACAGGGTTTGGCGGAATCAGTCCTGACCATCAGGGCTGCGCCCTCGCGACGGAAATGGAACTGCGCCGCCGGATCCCCCCTCAGGTCGGGGACCGTCACTTCCGCCGTTTCCCCATCCTTCAGGGAGTAGACGTGCAGGCTGAGGCCGTCGGGGTAGTCGTAGTCAGGCCGGCTGTCACAGCCGCCAAGCGGAATAACGCTGCCGGGCCGGACCATGAGCGGTAGGCTCATGAAGCCGTGCGTCTCATGACGCCAGGAGCCGCCGGGGGTTTGCTGATCGTCCCAAAAACATGTCCACTCCCCTGCGGGAAGGTAATAATCCACCTCGCCGGTCCTGGAGAATACCGGCGCGACCAGCAGGCTGTCTCCCAGCATGTACTGGCGGTCCAGCATCTGGGCGGTCAGGTCCTCCGGGAATTCCAGCATCATCGGGCGCATCACCGGGACGCCCTTCTCATGCGCCTGTACCGCCGAGGCATAAAGATAGGGCATCAGGCGGCACTTCAGTTTGGTGAAATGCCTCAAAACCTCAACGGATTCCTCATCAAACAGCCAGGGCACCCGGTAGGAGCCGGAGCCGTGCAGGCGGCTGTGCGTGCCCAGCAGCCCGAAGGCCGCCCAGCGCTTGTATACATGCGCGGGAGCCGTCTGCTCAAAGCCGGAGATGTCATGGCTCCAGAACCCGAACCCGCAGTGCGCAAGGGAGAGCCCGCCCCGCAGGGTCTCGGCCATGGAGGCGAAGGTCGCGCTGCAGTCTCCTCCCCAGTGCGCGGGGAACCGCTGGCCGCCGGCCGTCGCGCTGCGCGCGAACACCACCGCCTCCCCTGGCCCCCGCTCCTGTTGGATGGTCTCAAACACCATTTGGTTGTACAGGTATGAATAGTAGTTGTGCATCCGCACCGGGTCGCTTCCGTCGGCGTACTGCACGCCTTTTACCGGGATCCGCTCGCCGAAATCCGTTTTGAAACAGTCGACCCCTGTCGCGAGGAGCCGTCTGAGATGACCGCAGTACCACTCCCGGGCTTTCGGATCGGTCACGTCCAGTACCGCCATCCCGGCCTGCCAGAGATCGCTCTGCCATACGCTCCCGTCCAGCTTCCGGATGAAATATCCCTTCTCCGCCCCTTCGTCAAACAGGGCGCCGTTCTGGGCAAAATAGGGATTGATCCACACGCAGACCTTCAATCCCATCCCATGCAGCCGCCCGATCATCCCCTCCGGATCCGGGAAGGTGCCGGGATCCCAGGTGAAGTCGGTCCAGGTCAGGCCGCGCATCCAGTAGCAGTCGAAATGGAACACGGACAGGGGGATGCCCCGCTCCGCCATGCCGCGGATGAAGCGGGAGACGGTCTCTTCGTCATAATCCGTGGTAAAGCTGGTTGATAGCCACAGCCCGAAGGACCAGGCCGGGGGCAGGGCGGGCCGCCCGGTGAGCGCGGTATAGCGTTCAATGACATCCTTCGGCCCCGGGCCATAGATCAGGAAGTACCGCAAACGCTCCCCCGGGACGGAGAACTGCACGCGCTCCACCTTTTCGCTCCCCACCTCAAAGGACACGTCCGCCGCGTCGTCGACCAGAACGCCGTAGCCCCTGCCGGTCATATAGAATGGGATATTCTTGTACGCCAGCTCGCTGGACGTCCCGCCGTCCTCATTCCAGATCTCCACCGTCTGCCCGTTCTTCAGATAGGGCGTGAAGCGTTCGCCAAGGCCGTACACCCATTCCCCCACGTCCAGCATAAGCGAATCGGACATGTAGGTCTTTCCGCTGTTTCTGTCCTTCGCGTGGGCCATCCCGTGCCAGCCGCTGGAGGTCAGGAGCCGGCCGTCGCCCAGGAAATCGACCTCCCAGCCCTCCTCATGCACAATGGCCTCCAGATGGCCGGATCTGATCCGGTAACCCTTTTCGTCCCGCGTGACGGCGACCTCCGTTTCCTCCCTCCGGATGTCAAATCGCGGGCCACTGTCAAGTGCGCCCCTGAAGTGAGTGACTTCCACATACAGCACGTTTTCGGCAGGAGAAGACAGGCGGACGTTCAGCGCCGGCATGTTCAGGTCCGCTCCCCGCCTGCCCCCTGCCGGCCTCGTGGCCGCCAGGATATGAAGGGCCTTGCCTTCCGGCGCAGCGCGGTACACTTCCGTGGCATAGCTCATGTCATATTCCGGCCGGGTCATCCAGTATCCGTTGGTGAACTTCATTTCTCAACCAAGCCCTTCTCATAGTAACAACAATACTTTTTCCATTCCCGCCGGGATGGAAGCAGACAAAAAGGCAAGACAGAAGAAGCCGCATAATATCGCAGGACAGCTGCCGCATCGCATCCGCAGCAGCCTATCGATCGTGGTTGATTCCCGCTTGATTATACCTGATTCATCCATAAATGAAAACGCCTCCCGTCTGGGAGGTGACAGCAGGATGCATCCCCCCTCAGGGGAGACGGAAGACCTCTGCGTTGAGCAGGACAGCCTCCTGCGGTTCATGGGTGACCAGGATAACGGTCTTCCCTGCTTCATGCCGAAGGATGGCCTGCGCGGCGCGCGCCTTCATCTCCTCATCCAGCCCCTTGAAAGGCTCATCCAGCAGCAGGATATCATGCGCCATGACAAGCGCCCTGGCGATCGCCACCCGGCGCTTCATGCCCCCGCTGAAAGCTCTGACCTGCTTATCCAGGGCATCCCCAAGCCCGAGTTCATCAAGGACCCCTTTGATGTCCGCCTCCCTGTCACGGCCCACGACAAAACGCAGATTTCCTTGTGCTGACAGCGAATCCAGCAGGCGGTCTTCCTGGAACACCGCGCTGACCGTCCCTTCGCGGAGTACTTTACCGGCGTCCGGTTTTTCAAGGCCCATCAGCAAACGCAGAAGCGTCGTTTTCCCGCAGCCGGAGGGCCCCATGACGCAGCTTGCGCGGCCGGAGGGGAACGACATGCTCAAACCCCGGAACACAGCCTGCTCTCCAAATCGCTTGCTTACGCTCATCAGGCCTGTCTGGCTGTTCACAGCGTTTTCAGCCTCCTGTCGAGCAGTTCAAGACCCCGGCGCAGAAGCGTCGCGCAGAGCATGCTGAGCAGCACGATGATGACCGTCCAGGCAAAGAGGTCCGCGGTCAGGTAATTTACTTTCACCCCGTAGAGCTGCTCCCCGATGCTGCCGCGGGGGATCCCGATGACCTCGGCAGCCACCCCGCTCTTCCAGCACAGACCCATCGCAGTGATGCAGGCGGCGCGCAGATGGGGCATCATCTGCGGCAGGGTCAGATACGGCAGTTTCCTCTTCAGCGGCACGCGGAACACAAGCGTCATCTCACGAAGGGACGGGTCCTGCGCCATCATTCCCTCCAGCGCCCCGGTATAGATCACCGGGAAGCCGATGAGGAAGGTGATGAGCGTGGACAGCCAGGCGCTGGATACCAGGATGATGGCCAGGATGGTGATGCTGGCGACCGGCACTGCGCGGGAGACGTCCACCAGCGGTTTCACAAGATGAGAGGCAGGTCTGAAGCGGAATGACAGCGCGGCGAGAGTGATGCCAAAGGCCGCGCCCAGCAGGAACCCCAGCAGGATCCTCAAAGCGGAGCGCATGGCAATGAAGTAGGTATCCAGTTTCCCAAGAAGACCAGCAAGGCTGTACAGAACGCGCAGCGGGGAAGCCAGCAGGAACTCCTGCCCCACCGCCAGCGCCAAAAGCTGCCAGACGCCGATCCAGAACAGCGCGCCCAGCAGCCTGTATGCCTTGATATGGTTTTTACGGTACATAACAGAGGGCGTCGTCAGGGATGCGCCCGCCGGTGGAGGCCGGGTTCTGCCGGAACAGGACCTGATAGAACGCGTCGAGCATCTCCTTCATTTCCTGGCCCTGGACAAAGGCGACGGCGCAGTACGGCAGCGCCTTTTCCGCTGTTTCCGCCTTAAGGATGCCGTACTTCTCGATTAAGGCCGCCGCTTGGGCTGTGTTCCCGCTGACGAAGCGGACTGAGTCCTGATGATCCGACAGGAAGCGGTCCAGGGCGGGTTTGTTTCCCTCGGTCAGTTCTTTTCGGGCCACGGTGACCCCGGTGATGAGGACGCCGCCGCTGAAAGTCTCCCATTCCCTGTTCAGGTCGATCGCGACGCGGATATCGGGGTTCCTTTCCAGCGCCAGTGTCGCAAAGGGCTGCGGCAGCATCGCCAGCCCCGCCGGGTCGTTCATCAATGCGGCCAGGGCTTCGGCGTGTTCGCTCTTCCATTCAACATCCACATCCGTCACGCCCGCCAGGGCCAGCAGATGGGACAATACGTATTCCGGCGTGGAGGCCTTGCCGCTGGCATAGATCGTGCGGCCCTTCAGGTCGGACAGCTGCCGGACGCCTTCTCCGCGCTCAAGGAGGTACAGCACGCCCAGGGTATTGATGTTAACCACGCGCACCGCCCCGTCCGTGTTCGCGTACAGGATCGCCGCGAGGTTGGCCGGGATGCAGGCAAGATCGATCTCCCCCCGAAGCAGCCCCGGAAGCAGGGCGTCCGGGCTGGCGGCCAGGGTGAAGAGATAGTCCTCCCCGCCCTCGCTGTCCTCCATCAGCTTCACCAGTCCCATCGCAGTGGGGCCTTTGAGCGCCCCGACACGCAGCGGCTCAGCCAGCACGGCGGACGGGGCCAGGCAAAGGGCAAGGAGAAGCAGGGAAATGATGGTCTTTCTCATGGGTCCTCACTCAGGCTCATGACACACGGGTCAATGCCGGTCAATCCGCTCCCTTTTTCAGAAGCTCATTGTAAACCCCGCGTTTTGTATAGGCCGTATGCAGCAGTTCGTGGGATTTCTGGCTCAGCGGCTCCAGCAGGAACTCGCTGTAAAGCTTCTGGACAGCCGGATTCGTGTGGGATTTTCGCAGTTTTTTGGCCTGGTCCACGTTGTACAGCCCCTGCGCCCGGCTGGCCCAGGCATTCTGCACGGCAGTCCTGGGCTGGCCGCCGCCGGTCACGCAGCCGCCCGGGCAGCCCATCACCTCGATGAAGTGATAATCCCCCGCTCCGCGCCCGATCTCGTCCAGCAGCGCCTTCGCGCCCTGGAAACCGCTGGTCACGGCGACCTTCGCGGTAAAGCCTTCCATGAACGCATAGGAGGGCAGGCAGTTTTCAAAGGTGACCTCCGCCCGCTTCGTCAGCGTCCTCTCGCTGTCCGGCACCGCCTTCAATTCGCTCAGGGGCAGCTCCCGCCCGGTCACCAGCTCGTACACAGTGCGCAGCGCGGCTTCCATGACGCCGCCGGTCACGCCGAAGATGTCCGCGGCACCCGTGGAGATGCCAAGCGGCTGGTCAAAGTCACTGGGCTGAAGGTTCTCAAAATCGATGCCCGCTTCCCTGATCATCCGGGCCAGTTCCCTCGTGGTGATCACCGCGTCCACGTTGCGCAGGCCGTCGTTCTCCATTTCCGGGCGGTCGATCTCAAACTTCTTCGCCGTACAGGGCATGACGGAGACAACAAAGATCTTTTTGGGGTCCATGCCCAGCTTGTTGGCGTAGTAGGACTTGATCACGGCGCCCATCATCATGTGCGGCGACTTGCAGCTGGACAGGTTGGCGATCTTGTCCGGGTAATGATGCTCCAGGTATTTGATCCAGCCCGGGGAGCAGGAGGTGATCAAAGGCAGAACGGCCTTGCCGGACTTCAGCGCGGCGCCAGCCCGCTCCAGGAACTCGCTGCCCTCTTCCATGATCGTCAGGTCGGCCGCGAAGTTGGTGTCAAAGATGTCGTCAAACATCATTTCCTTCAGGGCCGTTGCCAGTTTGCCCGTCACCGCCTCGCCGGGGGGCAGCCCGAACTCTTCGCCGATGGCCACGCGCACCGCGGGGGCCACCTGGACCACCGTGCGGATATACGGATCGTTGATTGCGTCCCAGACCTTCTGGATACCGTTGGTCTCGCTCAGCGCGTTCACGGGGCAGGCCGCCACGCACTGGCCGCAGTTGGTGCAGTCCACCTCGCTGATGGACTGGCCCAGCGCGGGGCCGATGACAGTGCTGAAGCCGCGGTTCTGGGCGTTGAGCACCCCGATGCCCTGCACCTGGTTGCAGACGCTGACGCACCGGCGGCATTGGATGCATTTGCTGGTGTCCCGGGTGATGGCGGGGGAGATGTCGCGGCTGCCGGGTGACATCTCTCCCTGAAAGCGCAGGCTGGTGATGCCCAGGGTACGCGCAAGGGTCTGCAGCTCGCACTGGCCCGAACGCTCACAGGACAGGCAGTCCTGGGGATGGTCGGACAGCAGCAGCTCGCAGTTGATCTTCCTCGCCTGCCGGACTTTCGCGGTGTTGGTCTTCACCGTCATTCCGTCCTTGACCTTCACCATGCAGCTGGCGACCAGGGTCTTCTGCCCCTCCACCTCGACCATGCA
Source organism: Bacillota bacterium (assembly GCA_963169565.1). GTDB lineage: Bacteria > Bacillota > Clostridia > Christensenellales > Aristaeellaceae > UBA6115. Next base: position 13,374 of record CAUJDI010000019.1, read on the forward strand.
CATCCGGCAGCCGCCGAACTGGTGCACGCCTTCCAGGTAGCACAGGCTTGGAATGTAGATGTTGGAGTCCTGCGCCGCCTGCAGGATGGTCTGCCCTTCCCTGGCGTCGATGTATTTACCGTTGATGTTCAGCCGGACAAAGCCGGGCTTTGCCTTTCCGTTTGTCCTGATCGTCTTGTCCATCCCTTACCTCCTGTCGCATCTCAGGCAGCGGGTCGCCTCGGCGACCGCGTAAAGCTTGCGGTATCCCCTGTTGATCTCGCGGAAACCCTGGATGCGGGCATCAACGGGAAGCGTTTCAAGCGGGAAACGTCCATACTCGGCGCTGTCCTCGTCCGTGACCGCCGGGGGGATGTCGATCGCCTTGCCTTTGTTGAGTTTTCCGCTGCCGCCCAGGTACTTGTCAATGCTGCTGGCGGCCTTCTTGCCATCGGAAATCGCCGCGATGACGGTGTCAGGCCCGCGCGCCAGGTCGCCGCCCGCGAAAACTCCCTCCAGGGAAGTCATCAGGCTGTGCCTGGAGGTCACCAGCGTTCCCCAGGCGGTCATCTCCACGTCCCGGGAAGAGATGAAGGGGAAATCCGCATGCAGGCTGATGGCCGGTATGACCATGTCGCAGGCGATCACAAACTCCGATCCCTCCTCATGATGGGGCCGCGGCCTGCCCTTGCTGTCATACTCTCCCGGCAGCATCCTCTGGCACTGGACCCCTTTGACCCGCCCCTTTTCATCACCCAGGATCGAAATGGGCGCGACGAGCGGAAGGATCTCGATCCCTTCCTCCAACGCCCCTGAAAGCTCCCGTTTACCGGCGGGCATGTCTTCCGTTTCCCTGCGGTAAATGACCTTGACTTCCTCCGCGCCCAGGCGCAGCGCACTGCGCGCGGCGTCCATGGCGGTCGAGCCGCCGCCGATGACGACCACCTTCTTGCCCACCTTCACCCGGCGGCCGGAGTGGATGTCCTTGAGGAAGGGCAGGCCATGGTATACGCCCTTGAGCCCCTCGCCCTCGATCCCAACGTCATTGGGGAACTGGGTACCGGTGGTCAGGTAGATCGCCTGGTAGTTCTCCCTGAGGAAGGAGAAGGAGATGTTCTTCCCCACTTCCTGATTCAGGTGAATGCTGACGCCTTCCTGCTCGATCAGCTTGATCTCATGCTGCAGGATGTCATCGGGCAGCCGGTACTCCGGAATGCCGTAGGCCAAGGTGCCCCCCGCCATGGGCTGGCTCTCGTACACGTCCACGTTATAGCCCAGCCTGGCCAGGTAGTAGGCACAGGTCAGCCCGCTGGGGCCGGCGCCGACGATGCCGATCTTCTTCTCATTCCTTGGATACTTGATGTCATCGGTATAGCTTTCCTGGTGGTTGGCCTCGTAATCCGCTGCGAAGCGCTCCAGGTCGCAGATGGCAAGCGCCTCGTCCCTGGATGCCCTGCGGCATTTCTCCTCGCAGGGATGGGTGCACACCCTGCCGCACACGCCCGGGAAGGGGTTTTCCTGGCGGATGAGCTTGTAGGCGTCGATGAAGCGGCCGTTCTGGATCAGCGCGAGGTAACCGGGCACGTCAATGCCGGCGGGACAGGCATTCTGACAGGGTGAGATGAACATGCTGGTGCAGACCCCGGCTTCGCAGTGATGGGCTTTGATATGGTCCTCGTACTCATGCATAAAGAACCGCAGGGTGGACAGCACCGGGTTGGGCGCTGTCTGTCCCAGGCCGCACATAGCCGTTTCCTTGATGTTCTCTGACAGTTCCTTCAGCAGCGCAAGGTCTTCCACGCGCCCTTCCCCTTTGGTGATGCGCTCCAGGATCTCCAGCATCCTTTTGGTCCCGATGCGGCAGGGCACGCACTTGCCGCAGGATTCGTCCCGGATGAAGTCCATGAAGAAGCGGGCGGTATCCACCATGCAGGTGTCCTCGCTCATCACCACCAGGCCGCCGGAACCCATGATGGCGCCCAGCGCGGAGAGCGTGTCATATTCGAGCGTCGTGTTGAGGTGCTCCTTTGTGATGCACCCGCCTGAGGGTCCGCCGATCTGGGCTGCCTTGAACCGGCCCCCGCGGGGGATCCCGCCGCCGATCTTGTAGATCAGGTCGCCCATCCTGTATCCCATGGGGACCTCAGCCAGCCCGGAGTAACGGATGTCTCCCGCCAGTGCGAACACCTTGGTGCCCTTGAACTTCTCCGTTCCAAAGGAGGCGAACCATTCGCCGCCTCTTGCGATGATGGGCGGGATGTTGGCGAAGGTTTCCACGTTGTTGATGATGGTGGGGCAGCCGAACAGGCCGCTTTCAAAGGGGAAGGGAGGTTTCTGGGAGGGTTCTCCCCGCTGACCTTCCACCGAGTGCATCAGCGCCGTCTCCTCGCCGCACACGAACGCGCCCGCGCCGATGCGGACCTCAAGGTCAAAATTGAACCCGTGGCCCAGGATGTTCTCCCCAAGCAGCCCGGCCTCCCGGGCGGCCTCGATCGCGCGGGTCAGCCGCTCCACCGCGATGGGGTATTCCGCCCTGATGTACACGTAGCCTTTTGCGGCGCCGATGGCGTAGGCCCCGATCATCATCCCCTCGATCAAGCCGAAGGGGTCGCTCTCGATCAGGGAGCGGTCCATGAACGCGCCGGGATCGCCCTCATCCGCGTTGCAGATGAGGTATTTCACATCGCCTTTGGCGTTGTAGCCCGCCTCCCACTTGATCCCGGCCGGGAAGCCGCCGCCGCCGCGTCCGCGAAGGCCTGACAGCTTGACCTGCTCGATCACGGCTTTCCGTTCCATGGCGAGGGCCTTGTCCAGGGCCAGGAATCCCCCCTCAGCGATGCTGCTCTCCAGGGAGGCAAAATCCACTCTGCCGCAGTTGCGCAGGGCGATCTTGACCTGCTCGGAGAAATAGGGGATGTCCTTCAAAAGCGGGATATGCTTCCTGGTCTTCTCATCCAGGAAGGTGTACTCCTCGGCGATGTCTCCGCCGATGATGTGGCTGGCAAGGATCTCCCTTGCCATCTCCGGTGTTACCTTCACGTACAGAGCGCCTTCCGGCTCGATGAGCATCAGGGGACCCAGGGAACACAGCCCCATGCAGCCGGTGAAGGTCAGCGAAGCCTTCCCCTCCAGATGATTCTCCGTGAAAAAGGCCTGCGCCGCATCCCTTGTGCTGATGCAGCCGGAGGAGATGCACGCGCCGCCGCCGCAGACGGAGACCCGGTACTCCTTGTCAGCGTACTGCGCTTGATATGCTGCCGAAATGGCTTCCAAATCGGCCCGATTGCTGATCTTCATAATATGTCATCCTCCGCGGCTCAGTATTTGGAAAGGATCTTTTCAACCTTGTCCGGGTTGACCTGCTGATGGACGTCCTCGTCGATCATCAGCACCGGCGCCAGACCGCAGGCACCCAGACAGCGGGTGATGGCGATGGAGAACTTGCCGTCCGGCGTGCTCTCGCCCACCGAGATCCCCAGCTCCTCCTCAAGCCGCTCCACGATGCGCTTGCCGCCGCGCACGTAGCAGGCGGTTCCCATGCAGATCTTGATGGCATGCTGCGCCCGGGGAAGTGTGGAAAAATAGGAGTAGAAACTGACGACCCCGGAGACGTGGCTCAGGGTCTCCCCCATCCCCTGGGCGATGGCCTGCTGCACGTGCAGGGGCAGGCAGCCGTAGATCTCCTGTGCCAGATGTAAAACCGCGATCAGGCATCCAGGCTTGTCCCTGTACGTCTCGATGACCTTTTTGATCGCGTCCAGCTTCTCCTTTTCCTCCGCGGCCGCATCGATGACGACCTTTGCCTGCTTCGTGTCTTCGCTCATCCTTCAACCTCCGGTCAGTCAGCATTTCTGGTTTTTGGGGGCCGCATTGCCCCCGCCGCGGGGAGCCCGTACATTCGCCTCCAAAAGCCGAAGCAGATTATAGCATGCCCCGGCAACGCCGGAATACTCAGCGAAAAAGTTAGTGGGACGATAATTGTCCCGATTTGGAGAATATCGTCCCATAAGGTGTCCGGCTTTAGACCGCGGTCTCCAGGATGCGCGTGATGAGCCCGACGTTGCGCACCGTCTCGCTGAGGCTGAAGCCGGGTTCCCGCCCCGTGATGACGGCGTCGGCGAAATCCTCCACCTCCAGCACGTAGCGCTTGCACGCGGGCACGGGGATCTCCTCCGTCACACCGTCCTTGACCAGGAGGATGGGCGTATCCGTTTCATGAAAGCTGTCCCTCATCAGGATGCTGCCCGTGATGCCGTTGATCTCCGTAACAAGGGCGGAGTCGGCGTCAAATCCGCAGTTGGCGGTGCAGATCGCGCCTGAGCGGTACTTCATCACCGCGGAGAGGCTGAAGTCGACCCCGTGCCGCTCCGTCTTCTGCGCGCACAGCGAGACGGGCTCCTCCCCCATGATCATGCCGATCAGGTTGATCGGGTAGCAGCCGACGTCCCACAGGCTGCCCCCGCCCATCGCCGGGTCGAAGCGGACGTCCTGCGTGCGGCTGTTCAGAAAACTGAAGGTGGAGTTGATGTGACGAACTTCGCCGACGGCCCCGCTGTCCAGCAGCCCTTTGAGGATCCTGACACGCGTGGTGAAACGGTACATGAAGGCCTCCATGAGCTTGACCCCGTTCTCCTCACACGCGGAAATCATCTCCAGGCAGTCTTCCCTGGTCAGCGCCATGGGCTTTTCGCACAGCACGTGCTTGCCCGCGCGCGCGGCCTTGATGGTCCATTCCTTATGAAGGCCGTTCGGCAGGGGGATGTAAACCGCCTCCACCTCCGGATCCCTCAGCAGCGCGTCATAGCCCCCGTAGACCTTCTCAAACCCGAAGGTCTCCTTTGCCTCTTTACGGGCCTCCGGCCTGACGGAAGCCAACGCGTAATTCATCGCATTGTTTGCTTCTCCGATCGCCGGAATGATCTCCCGCCTGGCGATGGAGGCATAGCCCAGGATGCCGAACTTCACTTTCCTCTGCATATCGATCTCCTTCATTATTGCTTTCCAAAGCTGATTATAAGGCCTGACAGAGAGCCTGTCCATGAATCGTGCGCGGCAGAAGGTCAAAGTTGTGATATAATGCGGAACTGTCAGGGAATCGGGTCTTCAGCGCGATCAGCGGGAAGGAGCGGAAGATGCTGAAAATAATGAATCTCAGCAAGTCATACGGGGACAAGAAAGCAGTAGACAATCTATCCATCCACATCAGGCCCGGAGAGATCTACGGTTTCATCGGGCACAACGGCGCCGGCAAGACGACCACCATCAAAGCATGCTGCGGCATCCTGCGCTTTGACGAAGGCGAGATCCTCGTAGGCGGCCTGTCTGTCAGGGAGCAGCCGCTGGAGTGCAAGAAGCTGATCGCCTACCTGCCGGACAACCCCGACCTGTACGAGTTCATGCCCGGCATCCGCTACCTGAACTTCATCGCGGATATCTTCGGCATCGAAAAGGCCCAACGCGAGGAGCGCATCGCGCGCCTCTCGGACAGCTTTGAGATGACAGGCGACCTGGCGCAGCCCATCAGCGCCTATTCCCACGGCATGAAACAGAAACTTGCGGTCATCGGCGCGATGCTGCATGAGCCCAAACTGCTGGTCATGGACGAACCCTTCACGGGGCTGGACCCCAAGGCGGCCTTCACCTTAAAGGGGATGATGCGCTCGCTTTGCGACGGCGGCGGCGCGGTGTTCTTCTCCACCCATGTGCTGGACGTGGCGGAGCGGCTGTGCGACAAGGTGGCCATCATCCGCCGCGGCCGTCTGGCAGCCGAGGGGCCGATGGACGAGGTGAAGGGGAACGAGTCGCTGGAGGAGGTCTTCCTGGAACTGGAGGAGAAAAATGCTTGAAGCGCTGCTGAAGACACGCCTGCAGGCGCTCTTTGCCCAGCTGTTCACCTTCGGCCGCGCGGGCAAGAAACGCTCCGCCGGGATGAAGCTGCTCATCGCGCTGCTGGTGCTCTACGTCATCGCGAGCCTGGGTTTTTCCATTGGCGCGATGTTTGATATGCTCTACGTCCCCTACCGGGACGCCGGCCTGCGGGTGCTCTACCACGCGATGTGCGCGCTGGCGGCCTTCATGATGAGTTTCGTGGGCAGCGTTTTTCTGGCCCAGTCGATGCTGTATGAAGCCAGGGACAACGAGATGCTGCTCTCGCTTCCCATCAAGCCCGGGTCGATCCTCCTAAGCCGCACAGCGGTGCTGCTGCTGTTCGTCTTCGTGTTTCAGCAGATCATCCTGCTCCCTTCCGCGGCCGTGTGGCTCATTCATGGTCCGGTGAGCTTTACAGGCATTTTTATGTATCTGCTTACCAGCTTGTTCTTGCCGCTGCCTGCGCTCGCGCTTTCCCTGCTGGGCGGCTGGCTGCTGGCGATCATCACCCAGCGCGTCCGTCACAAGACGCTGGTCGTGACCCTGCTGTCGCTGCTGTTCCTGTTTGCCTATTTCGCGGTCTTCACCCAGTTGCCCAGGTACCTCAACCGGCTCATAGCCTCCGGCGAGCAGATCGCGCAGGCCTTCCAAAAGGCCATGTTCCCGGCCTGGCACTATGGTTTGGCCGTCGCCGAGGGAAGCATCGCAAGCCTGCTGCTGTTCGCGCTCACGGCGGTCCTGCCATTGCTTCTGGTGCTTTACGTCATCTCCAAAAGTTACCTGCGCATCCTCACCATGAAGCGCGGTGCGCCCAAGGCGGTCTACTCGGGCAGGCCGATGAAGGCGGGCAGCATGAAAGGCGCGCTGCTGAAGAAGGAACTCCAGCGCTTCTTCTCCTGCCCGGCCTACATGCTCAATTCCGGCCTTGGGCTGGTGTTCATCCTGGCGCTGCCGGTGCTGCTGCTGGTCAACAGGGGCATCCTGGACCAGATGATGGCGCAGTTCAGCCTGGCAGGCGCCGCGCCGGAAACCTTTACGCTGCTCATCCTGACGATGATCACAGCGCTGAACATGGTTTCCGCCCCCTCCGTTTCCCTGGAGGGAAAGGCATTCTGGATCCTCAAATCCCTCCCGGTCAGCCCCAAGGACGCGCTGCTGGGCAAGGTCAGGGCGCACCTGATGATCTGCCTGCCGCCCGTCCTGCTGGCCTGCATCGCGACCGCGCTGATCCAGGGGGCCGCCCTTCCCCTCGCGCTGCTGATGATTCTTCTCCCCGCGCTGATGACCCTGATGAGCGGCCTTCTGGGTGTGCTGCTCAACCTGCGTTTCCCCAAGTTCGACTGGACCCATGAGATCGAGCCGGTCAAGCAGGGCATCGGCACCATCCTGACCTTGCTGGCCAGTTTCCTTTTGGTGGCGGGGCCGGCGGCGCTGTATGCCCTGGTGCTCAGGGGCAAACCCGGCCTGGTCGTTTTCGCAACCCTGGCCGCCCTCTTCTACTCCGCCGTCTGCGGCCTGCTGTACCTGCTGCTCCGGCGCTGGGGGACAAAGGCTTACCAGGATCTGACCGCCTGATCTGTGGGAGTCTGCAGGAAGGGATCCAAAGGATCCTGGGGATTGCATCCCCGGATCCCGGAAAGAAATATGACCGGTGATGTTTGACCGCTTTGTGTCAATGCGGACCCCCAGATCCGCCGGGTAGAATCACTCGGGGATATCAGAGTATTTCAAGGAGAAACCTTATGCGGCATTACGATCTGGCGGTGATCGGTTCGGGCAGCGGGCTGATCGTCATGGAGGAAGCCCTCAAGCACGGAAAGACTGTCGCAGTCATCGAAAAAGCGGAGTTCGGGGGCACCTGCCTCAACCGAGGCTGCATCCCCTCCAAAATGCTGGTCTACCCCGCGGACCTCATCCGTGAGGCGCAGCGGGGGGAACGCGTCGGCGTGACGTTTGCCGCGCCGAAAGTGGACTGGGAGAAGATCGCCCGGCGCATGCGGCGGCAGACGGACGTTAACCAAGAACTGGAGCGTGACCTTGATAAAACGCCTGGCCTGACCCTGTATAAAGGCGAGGCTGCATTTGAGGATCCGCGCGCGCTGAGGGTCAGGATGAAGGACGGCGGAGAGGAGCGCCTCAGCGCGGACGACATCGTCATCGCGGCCGGCGCCCGGACCCGGATCCCCGACATAACAGGCCTGGAAGACGCAGGATACATCACCAGCGAATCCTTCTTCGGGGACAAATTCCCCCAGAAGCCCTACGACAGCCTGCTGGTGTACGGCGGCGGCTCCACGGCGTGTGAGATCGCGCACATCTTCTCCGCCTTCGGCACGAAGGTCATCCTGGCCGTGCGAAGCGAGACCCTCCTGCGCGGCTTTGACGGGGAGATCGGCCCCTTTGTCGGCAGGGAACTGGGGGCAGCCGGGGTCCGGGTGCTCTATTACGCCCAGGCGCAGTCGATCAGGCGGGAGAACGGTCTGAAAACCGTGGAGTTCCGGGACGCCCGCAGCGGGGAGCGCTATGAGGTCAGCGCGCAGGAGGTGTTCATCGCTTCCGGGATCGTCCCCAACACCGACCGGCTCAACCTGGCTTCGGCGCAGGTGGAAACCGACAGGAGCGGCTATATCAGGACCGACGCCAGGCTGGCCACCTCCGTCCCGCACGTCTGGGCGCTGGGAGACATCAACGGCAGGTTCCCCCTCCGGCACAAGGCCAACTACGAGGCCGGCATCCTCAGCGACATCCTGTACGGAACGGGGTCGCTGCGCGCGGATTACTCCAGCGTGCCCCAGGCCGTGTTCACCCATCCCCAGGCGGCGGGCGTCGGCCTGAGTGAATCAGAGGCGCGTTCTTTATTCGGTGAGCATGTTCGCATTTTTCGAAACCGCTACTCCGAGGTGGTCGCCGGAATCGCCATGGGGTATTCAAAACACCGGGAGGACAACGGCTTTGCCAAGATCATCACCGATGACAGGGGCCGTGTCCTGGGCGCGCACATCGTCGGCCCCCAGGCCGCGGCGCTGGTACAGCCCTATGCCTACCTGATGAACGCGGGCGGGCCGGAACAGGCGGAAACCAAGGGCACTTGGCTGCCGGTCCAGCGGTCCATGACCATCCACCCTGCCCTGCCGGAGCTGCCCGCCTGGGCGCTGATATACAGTCAGGACCTGAAATAGCCAAAGCGCAGAAAGCAAAGGACTCCGAGGGATCCCGGGGTCTTTCTTTTGTTTGAACACGGGCCATCCCGCTTGTCGGGGCGGAGCCGGGCCTATCCGCTTACGCGTCTTCCTGATAAGCCGGGAAGACAACCGTAATGGCCGTTCCCTCGCCCACCCGGCTTTTCAGGGTGATCTTCCCGTGGTGGTACTCCGCCGCGTGCTTGACGATGGACAGCCCCAGACCGGTCCCGCCTGTCGCCTTGGAGCGGCTGCTGTCTGTCCGGTAGAACCGCTCAAACACCCTGGGCTGATGCTCCGGCGCGATGCCGATGCCTGTATCCTCCACGATGAGCACAATCTGCGGGCCGCCATTGACGCTGACCCGGACCGATCCGTTCTGTTTGTTGTACTTGATGGCGTTGTCAATCAGGTTGGAACACAGCTCCCCCAGCAGCGTCGCGTCCCCCAGGACAAAGGCTTCCGTTCCTGAGAAGTTCAGCCTGACGCTCTTTTCGGATGCGAAGAGTTCCAGGGACTGGCAGGCCGCTTTTGCCGTCTCATACAGGCTGACCTTCTCATGTTTCCCGTTGAGGTATCCCTCGTCAAGCCTGGACAGGCGCAGGATATCCTCCACCAGGGCGAGCATGCGGCTGCTTTCCTTATGGATGAGATGATAAAACTGCCGCAGGTCCTCCTCTTTCACCATCCCCTTTTCCAGCATCTCCGCGTAACCCAGGATGGTGGTCAGCGGGGTGCGCAGTTCGTGGGAGACGTTGCCGGTGAAGCGTTTGCGCATGGCCTCGCCCTGCACCTTGTCCGTCTGGTCGGAAAACAGCATCACGGCGCCGCGCGGATCCTCAAGCCTTGACGCTGAAATGAAATAGCTTCGTCCGTCCTTCTCCAGCATGCCCTCCGCACTGCCGGATGTGCGAAGCTTCTCCAGCACTTCCAGCATGGCGGGACTCCGGTTGATCTCCGGCATCCTGCGCCCCAGGGCCATTTCCTTCTCCGTCCCCAGCATGGCACAGGCGCTGGCGTTGACTAGGATGACCTCATCCTGCCCCCCCAGCGCGATGAAACCCTCGTGCATCCCCCCCAGCAGGGCGTCCAGTTCCTGCTGTCTGGCCGCCAATGCGGCCATCTGTACTGCGCTTTGCCTGTTCTGAGCATCGATGCGGCGGATAAGCGGCAGCAACTCCTCAGACACGCGGGCATCCTCGGGATGTTCCAGGTCGATGGACAAGAGCGGCCTGAGCAGCCTGGCGCTGAAATAATGGATGACAGGCAGGCTCAGCAGGACGAGGATGATCATGCCAAAGACGATGAGGGGGGCGATGCCCGACACGATCTGCCGCGCAGCGCGTTCCGGCGCGGCAAGCCGCAGGACGCTCCCGTCCTCCAGTCGCACAGCCAGGTAGACCGTCAGCGACTTGACCGTCCGGGAATACCGTACAGCTTTCCCCAGACCTGTTTCCAGAGCCTGCCGGACCTCCGGGCGGTCCATGTGGTTCTCCTCAATATCTTCCGCCTGGTTGTCAAACAGCACCTTGCCGTCTGGCTGAATGTAGGTCACCCTGGAAGGGGTTGCCAGGCCTTTCAGGGCATCCAATACCTCCTGCCCCTGTATCCGCTGCTGGATCAGGCGGGCCTCCTCGGACAGATGTCTGGACAGCTGGTCCATTGAAACGCCGCTTACCACCGCCGCACTCAGCAAGGAGGCCAGGGCGCCAAAAACGACCACCAAGAGGACGACCCCAATGAAAATCCGCTTTTTCAATGATCCTGCCCCTTTACGGATTCACCGTTCTCATCAGACAGGCGATACCCCACTCCGCGCCGGGTCTGGATCATGAAGGCCGCCTCCCCCAGCTTGGCGCGCAGCGTGCGCACGTGCATGTCCACGGTCCTGGTATCTCCCGCGTAGTCGGTGTCCCACACCCTGCTGAGCAGCTGCTCGCGGGAGAAGACCAGGCCGCGGTTCGCCATCAGGAACTGGAGCAGCCTGAACTCCTTGTTGGTCAGCATGACCGGCGTGCCGCCGACCGTCACTTCATGCCGGGCGGGGTCCAGCCGGAGAGTGCCGGCGGACAGCCTTTCTTCCCCATGTTTTGTATCGCTGCGGCGCAGCACCGCGCGGATGCGGGAGAGCAGCTCCATCACCCCGAAAGGCTTGACGATGTAGTCGTCCGCCCCGGCGTCCAGGGAGCGGACCTTGTCCATCTCGTTGTCCCTGGCCGTGAGCATGATGACCGGAATGTCCCGGGTGCGCTCATCCGCCCTGAGCCCGGCCAGCAGCTTCATTCCGTCCGTTCCCGGCAGCATCTGATCCAAAAGGATCAGCTGAGGCAGTTTCACCCTCAAGGCTTCCATGAAACTCCGCCCCTCTGCATATCCTTCCGCCTCAAACCCTGCCTGCCGGAGGGCATAAAGCACCAGGTCCCGGATAGGCTGGTCGTCTTCAACGGAATAGATCATGACAGGCGCTCCCCCTTGTATGACCCGGTCACCGCGAACTCGACCCATTCGGCGATGTTGACCGCGTGGTCGGCGCTGCGTTCAAAATACTTGGCGATCATCAGCATGTCCAGCAGCTGCATGCCGTCGGGGTTCAGCCCCAGGGAGCAAAAGGAGTTCAACAGCCCCATCAGTTCCTCCTTCACGCGGGTGAACAGGCCGTCGACGATGTCGTCATGGGCGATCACCTCATGCGCCAGGGCCAGGTCCCGCGCCACGTAGGCGTCGATCGCCCTGTGCACCATGTATGCTGTTTCCGCTGCCATCTGCTGCAGGTGTTCCGGCAGGGGAAGGCGCACACCCTCAACGGGCATCGTCAGGACCTCGGCGATGTCGCTGGCCTGGTCGGCAATGCGTTCCATGTCCGTGATCATCTTCAGCGCCGCCGAAATGATCCGCAGGTCCCGGGCGACCGGCTGCTGCATGAGGATCAGTCGCAGGCACAGGGTCTCGATCTCCCGTTCCTTGCGGTCGATTTCCGCTTCCCCCTGCATGAGGACACGGGCGGCCTCCTGATCCCGTGAAGCGAGCAGATCCCCGGCGGTCTCAATGGCCCGCTCGATCATGCTGCCCATGGTGATCATTTCGGTGTTGAGCTTCTGCAGCTGCTCCTCAAACCTGGTGCGCATCATCCAAACCTCCCGGTGATGTAGTTTTCGGTGCGGGGATCCGCGGGGTAGGAAAACAGCTTCTCCGTTTCGGCCATTTCGATCATCTCCCCCAGGAGAAAAAAGGAGGTGATGTCGCTGATTCTCGCCGCCTGCTGCATGTTGTGTGTAACAATGATCACAGTATAGTCAGATTTGAGTTCCAGCACAAGGTCTTCGATTTTGGAGGTGGAAATGGGATCCAGCGCGCTGGTCGGCTCATCCATCAGGATGACCTCCGGCTGCACAGCCAGGCATCGCGCGATGCACAGGCGCTGCTGCTGGCCGCCCGAGATGGCCATGGCGCTCTTTTTCAGGTCGTCCTTGACTTCATCCCATAAGGCGGCCTTCCGGAGGGAGTGCTCAACGATCGTGTCCAGCTTGATCCTGCCCCTGACGCCGTGCGAGCGGGGGCCGTAGGCGATGTTGTCATAGATGCTCATCGGAAAGGGGTTTGGTTTCTGGAAGACCATCCCGACGCGCTTCCTGAGCAGGTTGACCTCGCTGCCCGGCGCATAGATGTCCTCGCCGTCCAGCAGCACCTGGCCGCTCAGACGGCAATCCGGGATCAGGTCGTTCATCCGGTTGAGGGATTTGAGCAGCGTTGATTTGCCGCAGCCGGAAGGGCCGATGAGGGCGGTCACCTGGCGGCGGAAGAAACGCATGTTGATCTTTTTCAGCGCCTGAAAGGATCCGTAGAACAGGTCCACATCGCGGATGTCGAATGTGACGCTGTTTTCGTCGCCATTTCTGACCGCCTTGCTGTTGCGGGAAAAATTAGTCGTCATTTCATCCTCTCCTGGTCAGTTTTCCGGCGATCCAGGCCGACAGGGCGTTCATCAATGCCACGATCACCAGCAGCACGACCGCCACCGCGAACGCCTCGTTGATGTGCCGCCCCTCCTGCTGCAGCTGGAACAGGTGGACGGCCAGCGTACGGCCTGAATCGTCCAGCCCGGCGATGCGTGCGGCCGTACCTGAGGTGTAGATCAGGGCCGCCGTCTCCCCGGAGATGCGGCCGATGGACAGCAGCACAGCCGACAGGATGCCCGGCATGGCCACCGGCAGTACGATGCGCACCGTGGTGCGCAGCTTTCCTGCCCCCAGGCCGAAACTGCCCTCCCTATAGCTCATCGGCACTGACAGCAGGGATTCCTCCGTCTGGCGGAGGATCAGCGGAAGGGTCATGATCGCCAGAGTCAGAGCGCCTGAAAGGAGGGAGTTGCCCAGGCGCAGCGTGACCACGAAGGCCAGCATGCCGAACAGCGCGTAGACGATGGAGGGGATCCCGGCCAGGGTCTCCGCCGTGACCCGGACCGCCCTGACCAGCCGGCTGCCGGGTTTGGCGTACTCGGCCAGGTAGATGCCGCCGAACACCCCGGCAGGCACGGAGAACAGCAGCGACAGCGCGGTCATGGACAGGGTGTTGAGGATGGCGTGGAACATGGACACGTTTTTTGATGTGTACTTGACCTCAAACAGCTCCGGCGTGAGGTAAGGGATGCCGCGCACGCAGATATAGCCCACGATCAAAAGCATCGTCCCCAGCGTGAGCGCGCCGGAGAGCCAGCACAGGCCCTTGAGCATGACCGAACCCCAGTGCCGTCCCGCCTTTGCAGGGACAGCGATGTCATTGAATGATCCGGAGGCGGCGCGCGTTTTCACTGGACGACCCTCCTGCGGTTGATGAAGGAGAAGAGAAAGTTGACGGCCATGACAATGACGAACAGCACCACGCCCGTCGCAATCAGGGATTCCCGGTGCAGGTCGGCCGCGTAGCCCATTTCCATCAGCACGTTGACCGTGAGGGTCCTGACCCCCTTGAGCAGGTCGCCGGGCATCCTGGGGTTGTTGCCTGCGACCATGATGATGGCCGTCGTCTCCCCGATGGCCCGGCCGATGCCCAGCACGATGCCGGAAACGATGCCGGATCTGGCCGCCGGCACGATTGCTCTGAAAACGCTGCTCTCATGGGTCGCGCCCAGGGCCAGACTGCCCTCGTAATAGGAGTTTGGGACCGCGTTGATCGCGGCCAGAGAGGTCTGGATGATGGTGGGCAGGACCATGATGGCCAGAAGGAGGCTGGACACCAGGACGCTCTTGCCGGTCCCGCCGAAGTTCTCCCGCACAAAAGGCACCAGCAGCATCATGCCGAAAAACCCATAGACGACCGACGGGATGCCTGCCAGCAGCGCGACAGCCGGTTTCATGACCTTCAGCACAGGGCGGCTGGCAAAGCGCGCCATGAGGATGGCCGTCAGGATGCCGACAGGTGCGGCAAACAGCAGCGCCCCGAAAGTGACGTAGAAGGACCCGACGATCATCGGCAGGATGCCGAACACGCCCCTCAGCGGCGCCCATTCCGTGCCGGTGACAAAGTCAAGGGCAGAGTACTGCCGGAAAAAGGGCAGGCCGTTGGCAAAGAGGAAGACGCAGATGGTTCCGACAGCCAGGATGCAGACGCATGCGGAGGCCAGAAACAGCCCCCGCATGAGTCTCTCGGAGATACTCTTCCGATTTCGCATGGGTCAGTTGCCCAGATCAGCCCAGGCGGTCACTTCCCCCGTGAAGATCTGCCGGACCTGCTCCAGGGTGAGGTCCTCCACGGGGTTGAGAGGATTGATGATGACCGCGATGCCGTCGATGCCGATGGCAGTGGCCAGCGCGCCGGCTTTCTTTTCGCTGTCCTTCAGGCCTCGGGAAGCCATGCCGATGTCATAGGTGCTGTCCAGCACGCCGGTGACCCCGGCGGAGGAACCCGTGGCCTGGATGTCGATCTGAACGTCCGGATTCAACAGGGTATACGCTTCGGCAAGCAGCTCCATCACCGGGGACACGGAGGTCGAGCCGCCCACGGTCAGTTTCCCGGACAGCCCGGCAGGCACATAGGCCGCGGTCTGGTCTGTGGAGACAGATACGAGGCCGTCTTCGCTGACCACCGCCTGGCCATCGAGGCTCATGATGAAGGTGAAGAAGTCCACGGCAAGCGGATTGGTCAATTCTCCCTTGGTCACGACGTTGAAGGGACGGGCGATGGGGTAGGTGCCGTTGAGGATGTTTTCCGTGGAGGCTTCAACACCGCCCACTTTCACGGCTTTGACCGAATCATCATGGATCACCGAGGACAGGGAGGCGTAGCCGACGGCATATTCGTTCCCGGCGACGGTGGTCATCACCAGGGACGTTCCGTTGACAAAGTCGGCCTCGGCATAGGTGTGGTCGACTTCCTGCCCGTCGGCATTCTTCTTCATCACGCCGGTCAGTTCAATGAAAGCCCCGCGGGTACCGCTTCCCTCTTCACGGGAAACGACTGCGATGGCTTTGGAAGCGTCAAATTCAGCCAGGGCAAACGCGAATACAGACGTCAGGGCCAGAACCAGTGCCAGGATTTTCTTTATTTTCATTGATCTTCCCTCCTTGAAATGCCGTGCTTGTTTTTTGCACGGCTTCAAGATAAGGCATCAATGTAAAATGACATGCAGGCCCTTTGTAAAACGTATGTAAATTATGGTTTCCCAAATAAAGGCGGTTTATCTCAAAACCTTGCTCAAAAACGCCTGAGTACGGGGGCTCTGCGGGCTGTCAAAGATCATTCCCGGGCTTCCCTGCTCCTCGATCCGCCCATCATCCATGAACAGGACACGGCTGGAAACCTCCCGCGCGAAGCCCATCTCATGCGTGACGATGACACAGGTCATGCCGCCTAAAACCAGGTCCTTGATGACCTGCAGCACCTCGCCCACCATCTCCGGGTCCAGCGCGCTGGTCGGCTCGTCAAACAGCATGACCTCCGGGTCCATCGCCAGCGCGCGCACGATGGCCAGCCGCTGCTTCTGCCCGCCGGACAGGCGGCGCGGATGTTCCTCCGCCTTGTCCGTGAGCCCCACCCGCGCGAGCAGCTCCAGCGCGTACTGGTTTGCCGCCTGCTTTGACTTTTTTTTCAGCAGGACCTGCGCCAGGGTGACGTTTTCCAGCACCGTCAGGTGGGGAAACACGTTGAACAACTGGAACACCATCCCCATCTTCTGGCGGTGACGGTTGATGTCTACGCCTTTGCCCGTCAGGCTGACACCGTCAAAGATCACATCGCCTGAAGTCGGCCTCTCCAGAAGATTCAGGCAGCGCAGGAAGGTGGATTTGCCGGAACCTGAAGGCCCGATGATGGAGATGACCTCGCCCTGTTCGATCTTCTCGCTGATCCCCTTGAGCACTTCCAGCTTGCCGAAACTCTTCCGCAGGTTGACGGTCTCAATCACTGGTTTTCAGCCTCCTCTCAAAGGACGCGACGACCTTGCTGAGGGAAAAAGTCAGAAGGAAATAGATCACCCCGACCACGATCAGAGGTTCCAGCACCAGATACATGGAACCGCGCACCGTGCTGTACCCCGTCATCAGATCCCCCACAAAAAAGGTGGAGGCGAGTGAAGTTTCCTTGATGACTGTGACGAACTCGTTTCCAAGCGCCGGAAGGATGTTCTTGACCGCCTGGGGCATGACGATGCGCAGCATCGTTTGCCGGGCGTTCAGGCCCAGGGTCCGGGCTGCCTCGGTCTGCCCCGAGTCCACCGCCTGGATGCCGGCGCGTACAATCTCGCACACATAGGCTGAGGAGTTGACCAGCAGCGCGATGCTCACGCAGGCGAACTTGGAGAGGTTGAGCATCGGCAGGACCTCAGGCAGCATAAAGTAGAAGAAATACAGCTGCAGCAGCAGCGGCGTGCCCCGGATCAGTTCCACATAGGCGGTCGCAAGGACGCTGACAGGCTTAAACCTGGACCGTCGCATCAGCGCCAGAAAGGAGCCCAGGACAGTGCCGAAAAACACCGTGATGAAGCTCAGCAGCAGCGTGTAGCCTGCGCCTTGCAGGAACAGCGCCCAGTACTTGCCGAGCACCCGGGTGATGTTGGGGATAAAGTTGTCAAACATCCAGTTCCTCCTCAATATAAAGCGGCGCAAGGGACTCCGCCTCCGAGACCGCCTTTGCCAGCATTGCTTCGCTCACGGCAATTGGAGTGCCGGCCATGTCCTGCTGCCTGAGCGCCCCGGGCAGCAGGTTCAGCAGTTCCGGTGACGGGAAAGAGATTCCTCTCCTTTGAAGAGAAGGCGCAATCCCTATGGTTTCCAGGAATCCTGCCAGCTTTGCAGCTTCCAATTTCCTCCCTTCCAGCATCAGCTGAACCACACTGCCCCAGGCGACCAGGTCGCCGTGCAGGCATTCCGAAAAGCCGGGAAAATCTCGCAGCGCATAAAAAAGGGAATGCGCCAGAGCGCCATTGAAAGCCTCCCTCACCATCAGGCTGACAAAACCGGTATTGAGGATGCAGAGCTGGCATGCCAGACGGAAAACCGCACTGTCATGCCCGGCTGCCGCATCCCTAAGAGCCTGAACGCCTATGGACATCAGCGTCTCGTAACCTGCTTTCGCTGCGGCCAGGCCAAGCCGGTCGGTATAGGCAAGCTCAGCTCCCCTGCTCTTGAAGGCAGACTCCACGTGTTTGGTCAGGCTGTCACCGATGCCGGCGCGCAGGTACATGTCAGGTGACGCTGCCAGGATGCCGGTGTGCAGGAAGGCGTGACTTGGGGGTGCATCCAGGAACAGGATGGAGCTGTCCGCCGAGCCCCCTGTCTCGTGCATGACACACAGCGCTGTAACAGCCGCGCAGGTGGCGGGAATGGTGGGCAGGGTGATGACCGGCAGCCCAGCGAAGAAAGCGGCCGCCTTGGCGGTGTCCAAAGCCCTTCCGCCGCCCATGCCAAGGACCGCGTCCGCTTTGAAGGATCGGGCAGTGTGCGCCAGTTGCATCGCCTTGTCCCGGGTACAGTCACCGGACCAAGGGGAGACCGACAGGGTGATACCCTTGCCTGATACCGCTTCCTCAAGCAGGGGCAGGCCGGCAGCAAGCGCCCGTACCCCGCCGATGAGCAGAGCCCTGTGCCCGAAGGGGCGCAGGGCGCCGGACACGCCGGAATAGGCGTCCGGGCCCATGGTGCAGGGCGGAGGAAACCCCACCGTTACCTCGCCGGCGCGAACCTGTTTCCTCATAAGGAACCAAGCCGGCGCAGCCGTCTGACCGCTTCCTTCAGGCTGCTCTCGCTCCTGGCGAAATGCAGCCGCATGAGCCTGCTGTCCGAATGCTGAAAGAAACTGGATCCGGGCACGGCGGCCACACCGATGTGTTCAGCCATCCAGGCGCAGAAGTCCAGGTCTGAATATCCGGAAAACCTCGGCAGGTCGAGGAAGTCCCCGATATCCGCCAGCACGTAATAGCTGCCCTCCGGCACGCTGTGCTTCAGGCCCGCTGCGTCCAGCCCTTCCATGAAAAGCTCCTTCTTCCCGGAATACAGGTCCAGCAGCCCCTGGTAATACTCAGGCCCGGCCATCAGCCCCGGCAGCGCAGCCGCCTGCAGCGGGGCGGGGGCACCTACGGTGAGGAAGTCGTGCACCTTGCGGGCTGCTTCCACCGCTGTTTCCGGGCCGATCATATACCCCAGACGCCAGCCTGTTATGGAGTATGTTTTGGAAAGGGAACTGACCGTCAGGCAGTGGTCCCACATGCCGGGCAGGGAGGAGAGCCGCTCGTGCCTGCGGGGCGCGAATACGATGTGCTCATACACCTCATCCGTGATGACCCATGCCCCGTGGCTGAGGGCGAGCTGCCCGATCCTGAGCAGTTCATCCCGGGTGAACGCTTTGCCGCAGGGATTGGACGGGTTGCAGACCACCATCGCCTTGATGCCGTCATGGAACGCGGCCTCCAGCGCCGGCCAGTCGACTGCCCAGTCAGGCTCTATAAGCGGCACGAACACCGGCCGCGCCCCGGCGATCATGGCGTCCGCTCCGTAGTTTTCATAGAAGGGAGAAAATATGCCAACCCTATCCCCTGGATTGATGACAGCCAGCATCGCGCACACCATCGCCTCAGTGGCCCCGCAGGTGACCACGATCTCCGTCTCCGGGTCAATCTCCCGCCCGATCGCGCTGCCCTGTTTTTTTGCCAGCGCTTCGCGGAACGCCGCCGCGCCGTAGGTGATCTCATACTGGTGGGGACCTGTGTAGGCTGCTTTCGCCAGGGCGTCCATCAGCGCTGCCGGCGGATCAAAATCCGGGAATCCCTGAGACAGGTTGATGGCGCCGAAACGGTCGCTGACCCTTGTCATGCGGCGGATGACGGACTCGGTAAACAGGCTGGTACGCTGGCTGATCTGGGGCATCGCTTTTATCCCTTTCGAAATGCATCTTTATGCACTTCAAGGGTGATAATATCACTTTTAACGGATATTGTACAGGTCCATATGCATCCTGCTGCAATATTATAACTTCTTTTCACGATCTGCGATGCGGAAGGACAGCGGGAGGCCTTGCTCCTACATCCATTAAAACATATTCCCACATCATCAAGGCCGCTTCCTCACCAGTTTGATGTGTCTTCCCGTACGCCATCAGACCCTCCGGCAAAGCGCGGCGAAGATTGGCCGCGAGGATCAGGCATATGGATGCGGTTTGCCGTGGCACCTCCGCAAAGTTCCCTGCAGGACAACGGGAGGATGATCCGAAATTTGTTTTTATGCTGTTTTTATTCGTTTCTGCTTATGTCCTCCGAAGTTCCGCTTAAGCTGAAGACCCTTTATTTATAATATTTTATGCGCAATTTAGGGTATCCATCCTCCGGTCAGATTATTTATAATTTTTCATTTTTATGTATTGACATGCATTTTTTCCAGGCGTACAATCCTCCCATCACGATTGAGGAGGATGTCCCATGAAAAAACTGTTTGCCGGCCTGATGGCCATCCTGATGCTGGTCAGTCTGTCTTTCACCGCCCTGGCCGGAAGCCGGCTTGACGCAATCAAAGCCGCCGGGAAGATCGTCGTCGCCACTTCCCCGGACTACGCCCCCTACGAGTTCTACGGGCCAGCCGGCGAGTACGTCGGCGCGGATATCGACTTCGCAAAGTACATCGCCGAACAGCTTGGCGTAGAACTGGTGATCGAGCCTTTCTCCTTCGAGGGAGTTCTGGCCGCCATCGCCGCCGGAAAGGTTGACCTGGCCATCGCCGGCATGGACCCGGCTCCGGAGCGCTTATCGAGCATGAGTTTCTCTGACATTTACTACAATGAGACCAACCAGGTCATCCTCATCCACAAGGACAACGCGGAGAACCTCAAGACCCTGGCGGACTTCGCGGGCAAGACGGTCGCCGCCCAGAACGGCACGGTGCAGGAGAAGCTGGTCACTGAGCAACTGACTGAGAGCCAGTTGGAGAAGATCACCCTGATCCCCGACGCGGTAATGATGCTGCTGACCAAGAAGGTGGACGGCCTGGCCCTGGCTAGCGTGGTGGCGGACGGGTACGTCGCCAATCACCCCGAGTTGGTGATCTGCGAGGGAAAATTCACCTACGAATCCTCCGGCGTCGCCGTGGCCCTGCCGCTTAATGAGCCGGAACTGCTGGAAGCCGTGAACGCCATCATCGCCAAGATGGTGGAGGGAAAGCTGTTCTACGCATGGATCGAGAAGGCCGTGGAACTGAACAACAGCATGACAAAATAGTTCAGCGCCAGTATCCGGGATGCGGCAGAGCAGATGGCAGCCGCTTTCCGGACAAAAAGACTGCCGACCGGTCAACGGAGGCAGTCTTTTGATTCATTGGCAGTCTGCTGTTTCAAGCCTTTGGTTTGCGGGGTTTCCCGGCGGATGCGTCCGCCTTTTTTTCTTCTTTCCCCTCCTGCAGGACCGGACCTGCGGCCGGCTCTGCCTGGGTGCCCTTCGGACGCCTGCCGGACGGTTTCTGCGTCCCGGACGAAGGCGCCGCCTTGGCGGTTTTTTTCCCGGATGCTTTGGCTGGTTTGGCGTCGATCCCGCCAGAGCCTTCGGTTTTTTCAACAGCCTTCGCGGCTTTTGACGGGGGATTCCCGGTTCCGTTCGTGATCGCCGTTCCCAGCAGGACGGGCATCATTTTCTTATACAGGTCAAGGTAGCGCCCGGAGGAATTCAGCCAGGAATAGTCCGCCGCCATCCCGCGGCGCTGAAGCAGGGTCCAGACGTCCCTGTGATGGCGGTAGAACCCGATCGCGCGCTGCAGCACGTGCAGCATGTCATGGGCATTGTAGTTGAAGAAAGAGAAACCATTGCCTTCGCCGGTGAACTCATTGTAGGACAGCACCGTGTCCCTCAGCCCGCCGGTCTCCCGGACCACGGGCACCGTACCGTAGCGCAGAGCGATCAATTGGCTCAGCCCGCAGGGCTCAAAGGCGGAGGGCATCAGGAAGATGTCAGCGCCTGCGTAAACGCGGTGGGCAAGGTCGTTGTCCATGACAAAGCGGGCGGCCACCCGGCCGGGATAGTTCTGCTCGGCCCAGCTGAAGAGGTTGACGTAGCGGGACTCCCCCATGCCCAGGCAGACCATCTGCAGGTCCTCCCGCATGATGTCCGCGATGACGTAATCCACCAGGTCCAGCCCCTTCTGGCTGTTCAGCCGGCCGACCATGGCGATGAGGGGCGCCTCCGGGCGAACGTCCAGCCCCAGTTCCTCCTGCAGCGCGCGCTTGCACGCCGCCTTCCCGGTCAGGTCGTCAGCGCTGTAGGTTTCGGCGATCCTGCGGTCCGAGGCGGGGTCGAACTCCCGCACGTCCAGGCCGTTGAGGATGCCGGTGAGGGAAGCGCGCCTTGCCCTGAGCAGACCGTCAAGGCGCTCCCCGTAATAGGCTGTCTGGATCTCCTCGGCATAACTGGGGCTGACGGTGGTCACCTGGTCCGCGTAGACGATGCCGGCCTTGAGGAAGTTGATATTGCCGTAGTACTCCAGCTTGTCATCGGTGAAAAGGTGGTCCGGCAGGCCCAGCAGGTCCTGCACGTCCTTGATGCCAAAGATCCCCTGGTACTGCATGTTGTGGATGGTGAACACGGTGCGGATGCCGGTATAAAGCGGAAAACCGCCGTACTGGACGCGCAGCAGCGCCGGGATCATGCCCGTCTGCCAGTCGTGCGCATGGATGATGTCCGGGGTGAAGGGAATCAGCGGCAGGGCATTGAGCACGCCGCGGCAGAAAAAGGCGTAGCGCTCATGCTCGTCCCCGCCAAGGCCGTAGATGTAATTGCGGCCGAAATAGTATCGGTTGTCCAGGAAATAGTACGTCACCCCGCCCTGCTGCAGCTGTTCGATCCCGCAGTACTGGCGCCGCCAGCCCAAGGTGACCTCAAAATCAGCCGTATGGACCATTCTACGCTCGTATTCGCCGGGAATCATGCTGTATTTCGGCAGGATGACGCGCACGTCATGCCCCTGCTCAGCCAGCGCCGGCGCCAGGGAGCCGACCACGTCAGCCAGCCCGCCTGTCTTGCAGAACGGGACGCACTCGCTGGCGGTAAACAGGATTTTCATCTCGACCCCTCCTTGCTCAGGCGTGTTCCCCAGATGAAGCTATCAAAAGCATGTTCAGATTGTCAAGTTTTTGGCGATCACGATGGGATGGTTCCTGGGCGCGATCAGCCGCACGTTGTCGCGAAGGGTGGTCTGCTTGTCCAGGATACAGTTCTCCACCTCCACTCCCCTTGAGATGACCGCGTCCTGCATGATGATGCTGTTGCGGATGACAGCGCCGGGCCTGACCACCACACCGCGGAAGAGGATGCTGTTGATGACGGTGCCCTCGATCAGGCAGCCGTCGGCAACCAGCGCGTTTGACACATGCGAATCCCCCATGTACCGAGCGGGCATCTCATCGCGCAGCTTGGTCCAGACCGGCTGGTCATCCCGGAACATCTGGGCGCGGAACTCGTCGTTGAGGAAATCCATATTGGCCCGGTAGTAACTGTCCACCGAGTCGATCATCCAGATGCGGCCGGGGCACTCATACCCGTTGACCCGGTATACGCGCTCGGAGACCAGCTGGGAGAGCATGTCGCGGGAAAAGTGGTGCTGGCCGGACGCGACGGCGCGGTCCGTCATGTCAATGAGCAGTTCGCGTCGGACCAGGAAAGCGCCGACGTAGGTATTCTCGTAATGCGGGATGGTCGGGTCAAACTCCATCCGGGTCACCAGGCCGTCCTCGATCTGCAGGTAGCGCCCGGATCCGTTGCGGCGTGCGTTGCGGTCCCTGGTGTAGACCAGGGTGATGTCCGCCTTGTTCTGGACGTGCTGGCGGACCACGTCGGAAAAGTCCACCCGGTAAAGCACGTTGCTGTCCGTCACCGCGATGAAGCGCTCGGTGGACTTGCGCATGAAGTTGATGTTGGTGTGCAGCGCGTCCAGCAGGCCCTCATAGACCCCCACGTTCTCCCTTGACATGTACGGCGGCAGGATGGTCAGGCCGGAGCGTTTCCCATGCAGGTTCCACTCGCGGCCGCTGCCCAGATGGTCCATCAGGCTGTGGTAGTTCTTCTGCATGATGATGCCGATGTTCCGAACGCCTGAATGGAGCATGTTGGCCATCACAAAGTCGATCAGGCGATAGCGCCCAACCATCGGCAGCGCCGCGGCCGCGCGCCAGCGCGTCAATTCCTGCAGCTCGTCCATGCGCTCGCCCGTGTAAATCAATCCGACGACATCCTGTTTCATCTGATTCATCTTCATTACTCCCCCAACTGCTGGCCGGCGGCAAGCTTCAGTCCGGGAACGACCCGGGTCCCGCTGCCGACCACAGTGATACCGCCCGTCTCCCCGCCGATGACGGCATTCTCCCCGATGACGGCATGCTCAGCGATGATCGCCCTGCGGATCACGGCGCCCTTGCCGATCACCGCGTAGGGCATGATGACCGAGTCGATCACCCTGGCATCCTGCGCGACATGCACGCCCCCGGAAAGCACGGAGTGCGTCACTTCGCCGATGATCTCACAGCCCTCCGTGACAAGGCTGTCCCGGATGGAGCCCTTAGGGGAAGCGAAGTGAGGCGGCTCGCCGACGTTGCGCGCGTAGATACGCCATACCCGGTCGTGAAGGTCGATCGGGGGAGGGTTGGAGAGCAGGTCCATGTTCGCGTCCCACAGGCTTTCTATGGTTCCCACGTCCTTCCAGTAACCCTCGAACCTGTACGCGCTCAGGCGCTCGCCCTGAGCGAGCATGGCGGGGATGATGTTTTTCCCGAAGTCCTTGGCTGATTCCGGGTTGCCCTCATCCTGTTCCAGATAGTGCCTCAGCTTGTCCCAGGTGAACACGTATACGCCCATGCTGGCGTTGTTGGACTTCGGGTTTTTTGGTTTCTCCTCAAACTCTATGATGTTGCCCTTGTCGTCCGTATTCATCAGGCCGAATCGGCTGGCTTCCTCCCAGGGCACCTGGCGCACGGCCACCGTCAGCGCGGCGTCCTGCTGGATGTGATGGGCCAGCATGTCGGCGTAGTCACATTTGTAGATATGATCGCCCGAGAGGATGAGCACGTAGTCTGGGTTGAACTGCTGGATGAAAGCGACGTTCTGATAGATGGCGTTGGCCGTCCCCTTGTACCACTCCCCTTCCTCCCCCTTGGAGTAGGGTGGAAGCACAAACACGCCGCCGTTTGAGATGTCCAGGTCCCAGGGCGCCCCTGAGCCGATGTAGGAGTTGAGCTCCATCGGCTTGTACTGGGTCAGGACACCGATGGTGTCAATGCCGGAATTGGCGCAGTTGGACAGGGGAAAATCGATGATCCGGTACTTTCCCCCGAAGGGGACCGCGGGCTTGGCGACGTGCCGGGTCAGGATGCCCAGCCGGCTTCCCTGGCCGCCCGCCAGCAGCATGGCTACACATGATTTTTTCTGGGGCATATGGGTTCAGCTCTCCTTGCTGCCTGAGGAAACTCCAACCGCCGCCTTCGCGGTCTTTTCCTTTGCAGGCTTTTTCTTGCTGTCAGGCTCGAAGCGGAAATAGACGGTGGCCATGGGCGGCACGCAGACCTGGACCGACCAGGGCAGGCCGTTGCACAGCTCCTCCTGCGGGCGCAGGGGCTCTGCGTTGTACTGGTTGGAACCGCCGTATTCCTTCAGATCAGTATTGAATATCTCCGTCACGGTACCCGGCCCCGGCAGCC
This sequence comes from Bacillota bacterium, assembly GCA_963169565.1. Classification (GTDB taxonomy): domain Bacteria; phylum Bacillota; class Clostridia; order Christensenellales; family Aristaeellaceae; genus UBA6115. The sequence continues at coordinate 38,552 of CAUJDI010000019.1, forward strand.
CGAAACGGAACTGGGGGTAGAAAGCCGTGGTGAAATTGGTCATGCAGATCACCGACCTCCCCTGACGGTCCGCGCGCAGGAAAACAACAAGGCTGCGTTCACTGTCATCCACCGTCAGCCACTTGAAGCCGTCCCAGCTGTCCTCGATCTGGTAGAACGCCGGCGTCTCCAGGTAGAAATGGTTCAGCGCCCTGACGCAGCGGCACAGATCCGGATGCCGCTCGTACACCATCAGGAACCAGTCCAGCTGGCCGTCATAATTCCACTCGGTAAAATGACCGAACTCACCGCCCATGAACAGGAGCTTCTTCCCCGGATGCGCCATGGTGTATCCGTACAGGGCCCTCAGGCCCGCGAACTTCTGCCACAGGTCGCCCGGCAGCTTGTCCAGCATGCTCTTTTTCCCGTGCACGACCTCGTCATGGGAGAAGGGCAGGATGAAATTCTCGTTGAACGCGTAAAACAGGGAGAAGGTAAGCTTCTCATGGTGCCACCGGCGGTAGATCGGATCCAGCTTCGAATAAGCGAGCATGTCGTTCATCCAGCCCATGTTCCACTTGAAGCCAAAGCCGAGCCCGCCCATATCGACAGGCCGGGTGACCAGGGGATAAGCGGAGGATTCCTCAGCGATCATCATCACCCCGGGGAAGTCCCGGTAGACGATCTGGTTGAGCCGGCGCAGAAAGTCGATGGCTTCCAGGTTTTCCCGTCCGCCGTGTCGGTTGGGCAGGTAGCTACCCTCCCGGGCAAAATCATGGTACAGCATGCTGGAAACGGCATCGCAGCGCAGGCCGTCCGCATGGAACTGCTCCAGCCAGAAACAGGCGTTGGACAGCATGAAACTGCACACCTCGCCGCGGCCGTAGTCAAACATCATCGTGCCCCACTGGGGCATCTCCGCCCTGCGGGGGTCCTCATGCTCAAAACAGGGGGTGCCGTCAAATCGCCTCAGACCGATCTCATCCCGCGGAAAGTGCGCGGGGACCCAGTCGAGAATGACCCCGATCCCGGCCCGGTGCATCCGGTCAATGAAGCCCATCAGCTCCCTGGGCTTGCCGTGCCGGGCGGTGGCGGCGTAGTAGCCTGTGACCTGATACCCCCAGGACATATCCAGCGGGTGCTCCATCACCGGCAGAAGCTCCACATGCGTATAGCCCATTTCCTCAATATATGGGATCAGCTGGTCGGCGATCTCACCGTAGGACAGCATTCTGCCGTTCTCGCCCCGGCGCCAGGAACCCAGGTGCATCTCATAGATATTGATCGGGCTGGAATAGGGCTGCCACCGGGTGCGGTCCTCCATCCACCCGGCATCCTGCCACTCATATCCGTCCAGGTCAACCAGGAGGCTGGCGGTATTGGGTCTAAGCTCACAGGAAAAGGCAAAGGGGTCCGACTTCAGCCGCCACTGGCCGTCCGCGCCCTTCACCGCGTATTTATAGGCGCGAAGTTTCTCCGCGGCGCCTTCATACCCATAGGTGACCGGATCCGCGTCCGGGGTAAACAGGCTGTCGGGCAGCCTGATCTCCCAGGTTCCGTCGAATTGTTTGGACATGGGGTACTTCTCATAGTCCCAGAAGCAGAACTCCCCGGTCAGGCTGACCGCCTGGGCATTGGGGGCCCAGACGGTAAAGTGCCAGCACTCCTCGTCCTGCCACACAGGATGCGCACCGAACATTCGATAGGCATCCCGGCTGACACCTTGATGAAATTCCCCTCTTTGTATGCTGTCAAACGCCTGATAGCGCAAGGCAACTCCTCCTTCCAGCCGAAGACGGACGCTCCCCATGCGTGGTTTTTCTATATGGATTATAGCATACCGAAACATCAGGCGCAACGCACAAAGCGGTCGCCCTGCCCTGACATATCATCACGCGATGATACCCGGCAGCTGTCAGTGTCGGATGTTTGGACAGAAAACGGGGCGCATGCTATAATTTTCTGGACTTGCGGAAAGGCGGCCCACATGAGACAGCAAGGCGGTAGGCGTCTGTTTTCACCAAGGCGCAGGCGGCATGCCGGCTGCCTGACGGTCATCCTGCTCCTTTTTGCCGCGCTCGCGCTGGTGCTTTCGCTCAATGGGCTTTCCAACCGCTTCCTAAGGCTGGAGACGCGAAGGATCACCGTGCTCAACCTGCCAAAAGCGCTCGAGAAGTTCTCAGTGCTTCACCTCAGCGACTTGAACGGCGCAAGGCTGGGAAATCAGCAGGAGAACCTGCGCAAAGCGCTGGGCAAGGAAAGTTTCCAGGCCGTCGCCCTTACCGGGGACATGGTGGGCCGGGGCGGGGACGAGGAGCCGCTGATGGAGCTGCTGGCGCTTCTGCCCCAGGGTGTGCCGGTGTTCCTCATCGCCGGGGACAGCGACCCCGCGCCGCTGTTGTCCGTCCCTCACGGCGACAGCGAGGTGAAGGCGGAGTATATCAGGAAGTCGGAAGCGCTGGGCGCCATCTATCTGGAAGCGCCCTATCCGGTGACACAAGAAGGTCAGACCGTCTGGTTCTGCCCGGGCGACCTGTTTTTCTATGACCTGCCAAGCGCCAGGAACGCGCTGGCACTGCAGGCCGAAACGCTGAGATCCTCAGGAAACGCATATGACCCTGAGATCGGCGCGCAGCTGCGCTTTGCGGAACACCGGCTGAAGGTGACGGAGCAGGCGCTGGAGGCGATGGACACGATGAAGCCCGGAGACGTCGTCATCGCGCTCATGCATCACCCTCCGGGGCAGGACGTGCTGGGCGACCTGTCCCAAAGCAGCCGGGAAAGCGGCAAACCCTCGCCGAGCCTTTTTCTGGCAGGCGGTTTCAACAACGGCCAGGTCCGGCTCCCAGGACTGGGCCCGGTATACATCCCCCGCCAGGGGGATGGCAGGGGCGGTTTTTTCCCTGGCGACGAGGGGTTTACCGGCCTGTCCATCATCAAGGGGTTCCCGCTGTTCATCAGCCCGGGCCTGGGCGTATCGGATTACTACCCGCTGCCCCTGCGGCTCTTCAACCGCCCCGGCGCGACGCTGCTTGAGCTCACCGCTCAGATGACACGATAGGGAGGTCGTCCTTGCACAGCCGAAGCCTGTATGTGAACCGCGAACTAAGCTGGTTGAAGTTCAATGAGCGGGTCCTGTCTGAGGCGGTCAATCCGGACAACCCGCTGCTGGAGCGCGCCCGGTTCCTGTCCATCGTGTCCAACAACCTGGATGAGTTCTTCATGGTCCGCGTGGGCAAACTGGAACGGAAGATCGACGCCGGAAAGTCGCTGCCCGACCCGTCGGGGGCAACGCCGGATGAACAGCTGCGCGCAGTCAGGAAGGCGGTGCGCGAGCAGGTCCAGCGTCAGTATCGCATCCTGGCGGAGGACCTGCTGCCGCAGCTGAAGGAAAACGGCCTTACTCTGCTTGCAAAGGACAGCCTCAGCGCGGAACAGCGGCACTGGCTGTCCCAGTATTTTTCAGCCCAGGTGCTGCCGGTGCTGACCCCCCACACCATCAACCCGCTCCATCCTTTTCCCATCATGGCGGCCAAGAACATCTACATCGCCGTGCTGCTGCAAAGCGACAAGGGCGGGCCGCCGCAGCTGGCCGTCATCCCCGTGCCCAGGGTCCTGAAGCGCGTCGTGCTACTGCCCATGGGACCGGGCCGCGCCCGGGGCATTCTGCTGGAAGAACTGATCGCCATGTTCCTCCCGAGGCTGTTCCTCAACACGGTGCCGCTGGCATACCTGCCCTTCCGCATTACGCGGAACACGGACTTCCGCGTCGATCTGGACGATATGGACAGCATCGTCAGCGAAATGAGCAGGAACGTGAGACGCCGCTCCTATGGCAAGATCGTCCGGCTTGAGGTCATGAAGGGCAGCAGGGGAAAGCTGCTTGATCAGCTTTCGGACATGATGCAGGTGGATGACCAGGCGCTGTGTGAGGCGGACGGGCCGCTGGACCTGCGCTTCTTCATGCGCCAGCTGTGCGACCTGCCGGGTTTTGACGCCCTGCGCTTTTTACCATATGCGCCAAGGGTGAACCCTCGTCTGCTGGCCCGGGAATCGATCTTCCGCACCATCCGCGGCGCTGACCTTTTTTTCCACCATCCCTATGACAGCTTTGACCCGGTGATCCGCTTCCTGTCAGAAGCCGCCGCAGACCCCCACGTGCTGGCCATCAAGCAGACGCTCTACCGGGTCAGCTCCCACAGCCCGATGATCGACGCCCTGGCCCGCGCCGCGCAAAACGGCAAGCAGGTAACGGCACTCATCGAGGTCAGGGCCCGCTTTGACGAGGAGCATAACATTGCCTGGAGCAAGGCGCTGGAGAAAGCGGGCTGCCACGTCCTCTACGGCGTTCCGCGCTGGAAGACGCATTCAAAAGTTACCCTCGTCGTCCGGCAGGAGGGCAATAGCCTTCGGCATTACGTGCATTTCGGCACAGGCAACTACAACGACGTGACGGCGAAGGTCTACACCGACATGGGCGTGATGACCTGCGACAGGCAGCTTGGCGAGGACGCGGCCGCCTTTTTCAACCTGATCCTGGGCTACAGCTATACCTATCCGATGAAGGAAATGATCGCCTCGCCCTATGCCCTCAGGGACGCCATGCTCTCCCGCATCAGGCGCGAGGAAGAGAATGCCCGCCAGGGAAAGCCATGCGGGATCACGATGAAGATGAACTCGCTCTCCGACCCCTCAATGATCCAGGCGCTTCTGTCCGCCGCGGATGCCGGCGTCCCCGTCAGATTGATGGTGCGGGGCATCTGCTGCCTGAACTACAGGGACAACAGGAACCTGCTGATCTTCAGCACGGTGGGGCGCTTCCTGGAGCACTCCCGCATCTATGCCTTTGAGAATGAGGGGAACGGGGAAGTGTTCCTCTCCTCTGCCGACCTGATGCCCCGGAACCTGGATAAAAGGGTGGAACTTACCGTGCCTGTCAAGGACGAGGGGATCCGCAGGCAGATCCTGTCCATCCTAAGCCTTGGCTTCATGGACAACCGCAAGAGGTGGCAGCTGATGCACGGCATGCATTATGAGCGCGTAGCGCGCTCAGAGTCGGAGACCAACGCCCAGGAAGCACTGATCCTGTCCCCGGATCCCTTGCTTGACATGGTTTCATCGGGAAGATAAACTCAATCCGTCAGGGACGGAAACCCGGACGCCGGATGCCGGGATGACGCGGCGGCGCGATGGGTTGCCGCCGTTTTATAGGGGGACAGCATGCTGCAGATCTACAACAGCCAGACGCGGAAAAAGGAAGATTTTATCCCCGTGCGGGAAGGAAAGGTCGGCATGTACTGCTGCGGCCCGACGGTGTATGATTTTTTTCACATCGGCAACGCCAGGCCTTTCATCCTGTTTGACGTATTCCGCCGCTACCTGGAATATTCGGGGTATAAGGTCACCTTTGTCCAGAACTTCACTGACATCGACGACAAGATGATCGACCGCGCCAACCGCGAGGGCATCACGGTGCGCGAGCTGGGCGACCGCTTCATCAAGGAGTACTGGAAGGACGCGAACGCGCTGGGCATCCGGCCGGCGACGGTGCATCCCCGGGCAACCGACCATATGCCGCAGATGATCTCCCTGATCCAGCGCCTCCTTGAAAAGGGCCTGGCCTATGAACAGGGTGGCAGCGTGTACTTCCATACCCCCGCCTTTCCGGAGTACGGCAAGCTGTCAGGCCAGAACCTTGAGGACCTGGACAGCGGCGCGCGGGTGAACGTGGATGAGGAAAAACGCAATCCGCTCGATTTCGCGCTCTGGAAAGCCGAGAAGCCGAATGAACCCAGCTGGGACAGCCCCTGGGGCAGGGGACGGCCCGGCTGGCACATCGAATGCAGCGCGATGAGCATGGCTTATCTGGGCGAGGTGTTTGACATCCACGGCGGCGGGCAGGACCTCCTCTTCCCCCATCACGAGAACGAGGTCGCGCAGAGCGAGGGGTTCACCGGGCACCCCTTCGTGAACTATTGGATGCACAACGGCTTCATCAACATCGACAACACCAAGATGTCCAAATCTCTCGGCAACTTTTTCACCGTGCGGGAGGTCCTGAACGAGTATGAGCCGGAGGACGTCCGCATGCTGATGCTCTCGGCGCATTACCGCAGCCCGCTCAACTTCAGCCGGGACATGATGGCGCAGGCGCGCGCCTCAAAGGGAAGGCTGAAGACCGCGAAGGAGAGGCTGACCCATCTGCTCAGGGCTGCCGGGAGCAGCTTCCCTGACACAAAGGATGAGAAAGCGCTGCAGGCGATCGGTGAGATCGAAAACCGCTTCCGCGGCGGAATGGACAACGACTTCAATACCGCCGAAGCCATGGGCGCGCTGTTTGAGCTGGTCTATTTCATCAACACGGAGCTGGATGACAGCGTCCCGGCAGGCACACTGCAGGCCGCGCTGGCAGCGATGGACCGGATGACCGGCTTGTTCGGCCTGCTGACGCAAAGCGAAGAGGAGATCCCGGAGGAGGTTCGCCAAATCGCCGATCAGCGTGCACAGGCCCGCAAGGACAGGGACTGGGCGCGCAGCGACGCGCTGCGCAGGAAGCTTTCGGATCTGGGCTGGTCAGCGGAGGATACACCGCAGGGACAGAAACTCCGCCGTACATGAATCGGACCAGGAAGATCGCCAGCGCCGCGCTGATGGCCTGCTGCCTTGCTTTGGCGGTGTTCGCGGGGGTATCCGCGATGCTGGACAGCCTACAACAAGGCGAGACATGGAATGTGTCCCTCAGCCCGGCCGTCAAACCGCCGCCGGCCGCAGCGACGCCCAATGGCGGCATTGAGCTGAATACAGCCACCCGGGAGCAACTGATGGGCCTGACGGGCATCGGGGAACATCTCGCGGAGGCGATCATCGCCCAGCGGGAAATCAATCCTTTCTACTTCGTAGAGGACCTCAAGGCGGTCAGCGGCATCGGGGACAGGCGGGTCGAGGCGCTGCGCGGGCTGGTCTATATCAAAACAGCGACGCCCATCCCCTCAGAGGATGGGCATCTGATTGAAGCAACGCCGGCGCCTGTCACATTCTGAACCATACGTAGGACGTGGCGGTCGTGACGTCATAAAGCGTGAGTTGATAGCCGTTCAGGTCAAAATAGAAGTAGGTCTCCTTGTTGCTTTCCACGCTGTGAGGCATCCCGGAAGCGGGGACCCCCACGATGGAGACACAGACGCCTCCGTTGGTCGTCGTCGCTTTCAGATTGTTTTCCTCGATATAGCGCTGGTAGCGCTCCGGGTAGAAGGGATTGGCGCCGCTGTGGATGACCAGCGGATAGTTAAGGTAATCCTTGGCTTCAAGAGCGGTTTCCGCTGTGAAACCATAATCCTCAAGGGTGCCGATGTACATCATGATGTGGCGGGAGCGGTGTTTCCCCACCAGGAAATCCCCTACCTGAAGGTGCTCATGAAGCGTCTCAAAGGGAAGATCCTTGATGGGAAGATGATTGTTGGCGTACTTTGCGTATTTGAGGATCATGCCGCTGAGCGAGTCATGCTCAGGTTTTCCCGTCTGCTTATTGATCCACTGGGTAAACCCCGTGCAGTCAAAGCCATAGACGTAAGCGCGATTCGGGTTGTAATACCGGGTTGTTTCGATCGGCTTTTTGATCTTCATCAGGTCATCGACTTTCTTGCCGCCGAAAAAATAGGGGACCCCATATTTATACCTGGCCTGGATGTCGGCCCCGGTCAATTGGTTGTACCGCTCCAGGAACAGGTTGCCCTCCTCGATCATGGAAAATGCCGCATCCAGTTCCGGATGGCGCTGCACCTGGGCTGACACCGGGAAAACATTCAGCAAAGAAATAAGGATCAGAAGCAAGAGGACGACTTTTCTCATAAATAATCCTGCCATTTCTATGATATTCACCGATTTTCCGGAGAATTTATGGTTTGATCAGATCCAGACCGGTTGGGGAAAGGGTATACACGCTCTTCGAGTCCCCGCGCCCGAGCTGGCCAAATTTACTGATGCCTGAGGAAAGCAGGGTCCCATCCCGGGTCATGGCAAACACGAAAAGGCTTCCCCCCATGACCAGAACGACATCTTTATCCCAGGCTTTCCCGGGCAGTACCCCCTGAGTGGACGAGGAGCGGAAGCCCTGACCAAGCTGTCCATAGCTGTTGTTGCCCCAGGACCAGAGAGAGCCGTCCTCCAGGATCGCATAGGTCTGCGAGCTGTATGCGGCAACGTCGGTGACAGCCAGGGGAAGTGGGACGGCGCGCGGCGAGATCCCGGTTTCCCCGCCCGTATCATACCCCAGTTGGTACATGTCATTCCTTCCCCACGTCCATAAAACGCCGCTCTCATCCAACAGCACGATGCTGGCCCCGCAGGCATCCATGCCGGCGATCCTGATGTCGCCGGTGTCGATCCTGACCGGTATGGTCCGGTCAGCTGAGGTGCCGGGGTCGAGGAAGCGGTACTCGTTGTCTCCCCATCCCCAAAGCATGCCCTCATGATCCAGGGCAAGGGAGAACTTCCCGCCGGCTGCGATCCGGACGATGTTCTCAAGAGGCAGTTTGTAAGGGTCCTTCGTGTTCGCGTGGTTCCCATTGCCGATCTGGCCGCGGCTGTTCCTGCCCCAGGCGAGGACCTCCCCGCGCACGGTGAGCGCCAACACATGCCCGAACCCCGCTTTGATGTCGGCAATCTCCTCGTTTAGGTCGACGCGTACATGTGTCTTCAGGAAAGAGCCCTTCACCGTCAGGGGCAGATATGCATTGTTCCCGACCCCATATACGGTATTGTCATCCATCCACAGGAAACTGTAGTCAGACGCCGGAACGATGTCCTTCAAACGCAGAAGATCGATTTCGCTGTTTCTGGTCGAAAACTTCCTGACCTGGAACGATTGCTGGGCGGATCCCCGCCCAAGCTGCCCGAATTGATTATCGCCCCAGACCCAGACCTGCCCCTGGTTATCCCTTGCATAGACAAAACTGCCCCCGACGGCAAGGATGACAGGAATGCCGCTGTCTCCCTGCCAGGTGATGGCTCGTGCCGGACCGCAGAGCAGAAGCATCAGAAGCAGGCATCCTGCCCTGCGCATCATACAAAAGCCTCCGTCTTCATCATCCGGCATCCTGTCATGAACGCCAGGCCGATCAGGGTCAATGCCATCGCCAGATAAACCATTAAGTCAGGTAGGTTCGTCTTGTCCAAGGCGAATTCGCAGCCCACACAGACCAGCACGCCAAGCGCCGTAAGAATCCATTCGCACAGAAATCTCCGGTGGAATCCGGCCCGCCTGACCGTTAACACGCCCAGACAGGCCACAGCACCCATAAACAGCGCCGCGTATCCGACCTGAGTGACGCGCGCAAAGATAAAGATGAACAGCACGTCATCTCTTCGCCAGCTCTCTGGAAGGATCTGACTTAAAGAGAAGAACACAAGAAAGAACAGCGCTTTCATCCCCGGGCTTATAAAGCGCTTCGAGGCGGCAAGGAGCACGGCAAACAGGATCAGCGCGAGCACTCCCTCGATAAAACTGACGGAAAGAAGGCTCTCCCCCCAATCGTTTGTCAGGCTGAGCGGGAAGAATTCCAGGAAGGGAGAGGACACCATTTCCCCGTAACCTTGGCCGTTCAAAGGCTCGATCAGTCGAGCCAGGCCGATCAGCAGCACCGCGGGCGCCGCCGCACTGTCCAGTATGTTTGCGGGTTTGAGCCCAAACAGCTTTGCAGTGAGGAAAGCTGCAAGCAGCACCCCAAGTATATTCCCGATGATGCTGAAACCATGGCTCTCGGGCTGAAAAAAGCCTCCCAGCCCTTTGAACTCCCCAAATTCATCCATGAACACCTCATCAGAGCGGACGAGGCTGAAGAGGAGCCGCGCAAAAAACAGTGCAAGCAGCAAGGCCAGGCAGAAAAACACAGGCACCAGGTTTTTTTTAAAGCCCTGCCTGCGTGTCTGACGAAACATCAATAAAGCGAACAGAACCAGGAACAGCCCCATCAGCACCCAGTAAGCTGGCAATGGGAATCCAGTATGTTCAAACCAATAGACTGGCTCAGTCATGGCTTTCCAGAGTGGCAAAATAGATGATGTCGCTCAAAAAACGTTCAATCTCCGGTGAGTTGACCTTGGTGTACACCAGGCCGTCCCCTTTTTCACTGGGCTGCTTGAACATCATCGTCGAGCTGTTGCCGCCGTCCAGATTGAAGGCCAGGCGGCAGCCAGTTTCCGTGAACTCATATCCCAGCGATTCCGTGAGCCTGGCAAGCTCGGAGATCGTCATGCCCTTTGAGCCTTCGCTCTGTGGTCCCGCGGAGGTCACCAGAAGGTATTCCAGTTCGCCCAGCTGCGCAATGACGGAGCGCTGAGTCCTGTTCCGCGCTCCGACATAACCATTGCTGTAATCTTCCGGGATGACGCAAAGCCCGTTCTCAACCATGACGGGACCGAAGCAGAAAACGTTGTACATGTCCTCCGCGTGGGCGTCATAATAGGCTTGATACATCGCCTTCGTACACTGCTTGATGGCGTTAAAATTTCCGGACTTGTCAATGATCAGAACGTCCATATTGCCCCTTGCTGCATTGCGCAGTTGATGAGTCTGCCGCATGACGACCTGGCACTTGTCCGACTTTGTGAAGTAATCCCCGTTGATGGCAATGACGGCGTTGACGGCTTTTGCGACAAAACGGCCCCGGAACGTCGATGTGCTCTTGAAGGTCGCTGAGGGCGAGTTGACGATCGCCGCAGGCGCCGTGCGCAGCTGGGAGGGATCCTTGATCCTGACATGGGCATAGGTATAATCGGTGTCGGCATACCGGCCTGTGAAGATCTCCGCGGAAATGGAGGAGTCCTGATACTGCGTATCCGACAGATACGAAGCATCCTTTGGCATATCCCCGCCTGTGTAGGTGTCCATTGGCAGACATCCTAACGCACCGCAGGAAATGGCAGGCAGGGATATCAGCAGCGCAGCGCAAAGGACAGCGGTCACAGCCAGAAGTGATTTGCAGTGCATCAAGCACCTCCAGGGTTTTGAGCCTTTGAGTGGGGGTAGTTTATCAACATGCGCAGATGAAGTCAAGCGTTGACAAGGCGCGCGGGATGTGCAGAATATAAGGGTATCACTCGAATGGGAACTGAAAACGCGGATGATGAAGAGAGTTTTGGTCACTGTCCTGCTTGCCATGGTGATGGCCCTCTCGGCGGCGTATGCTGACGAGCAGACGATCACCCTGACCTGTCTTGGCGACATCCTGCTGGGCAGCAACGACCCTGTCAGCACCAGGGAGTACGCATTTCATCGGTATATTGAGCGCTTCGGCCTCTCCTATCCCTTTGAAAGGCTCATGGAACTGACCGCCAGTGACGACATCACATTGGCCAACCTTGAGTGTGTGTTCAACGACGGCGCAGAGATCCAAAAAAGCCGCTACAGATTCAGAGGGCCGGTTTCTTTTGCGTCCATTCTCAGCGCCGGAAGCATCGAGGCGGTCAATCTTGCCAACAATCACTCTGATGATTACGGAGCGGAAGGCTACCAGTCGACCGTCAAGGCGCTTGAGAATGCAGGCATCCTCTTCAGCGGATCGACCTCAAACGGAAATACTGTTTCGGTCTGGGAAAAGGACGGCATCAGGATCGGCTTTGTCGGCGTCATCCCGCTGCATTACAGGGACCACGCGAAAGAAGTTGCCGATTGCTTTGAGGAACTGAAGGCGGCCGGATGCCAGGTGATTGTCGCCTCCCTGCACGCCGGCAAGGAATACAGCCCGACCCACGGCAGCATGCAGGAGCGGTATGGAAGGATCCTCAGGAGCCTTGGCGCAAACATCATCATCGGGCACCATCCCCATGTGCCCCAGGGCATCGACGTGACTGACGGGGTCACCCAGCTTTACTCATTGGGCAACGCATCCTTCGGCGGCAATACCGGGGTGGACGAAAAGATCCACAGCCTCATCAGCGCTGTCGCACAGTTCGAGCTGCGCTTCAGGGATGGTATCTATCTGGGGCACCAATTGACTCTATGGCCCATTCACATCAGCGGAACCACTCCGGAAAACAATTACCAGCCGGTGCTTGTTTCGGGCGATGAGGCGCAGGCCGTCATGAAGCGGATCCAAAAGGATACCCGGTTCAAGCTCAAAGTCTATGTCGACGGCCAGGGCGCGCGCCAGGATTTCATCCCCTGGGGAGACTGACCCATTCATCAACCACGGACATCGCCGGGCACCTTCTCACTCGGATCCATACAGTGTATTTTTATAAAGGCGACCTTTGAGCGGCAGAAAAAGTGATTGTCCAATTGGTCAGGCATGCCTCCCCTTTGAGAAAAAAGAACAGCACAAGAGATATGACGCCGCAGCCGCGGCGTCATCTTCATAAAACGCTTTATCCGGGCAGAAGGCTCAGTCTTCCTCCTCCTCTTCCTTCTTGGCATTTTCGATGATCTTCTTGGACACTTCGCCGGGCACTTCCTCATAGCGCTCAAAGGCCATGGTGAAGGTGCCGCGCGCCTGGGTCATGCTGCGAAGGTCGGTGGCGTAACGGGACATCTCAGACTGCGGGACTTCCGCGACCACCTGTTGCTGGCCCTCCACCTGGTTCATGCCCATGATGCGCCCGCGGCGTTTGTTGATGTCGCCCATGATGTCGCCCATGTACTCATCCGGCACCAGGATCTCCACGTGCATGATGGGCTCCAGCAGCACCGGGCCCGCCTCCAGGCAGCCCTTCTTGTACGCGATGCGGGCCGCAGTCTTGAAGGCCATTTCAGAGGAGTCGACCGCGTGATAGGAGCCGTCGTACAGCTTCGCGCGCAGGCCCACCATCGGATAGCCCGCCAGCACGCCCTTGACGATGTTTTCCCGCAGCCCCTTTTCCACCGAGGGGATGAAGTTGCGCGGCACGACGCCGCCGACCACCGCGTCGACAAACTCGAAATCGACGTTGGTATCCCCGATCGGGGAGAACTCGATCCACACGTCGCCGAACTGGCCGTGCCCGCCGGACTGCTTCTTGTGGCGGCCCTGGGCGGATACGGTCTTGCGGATGGTCTCGCGGTAGGGCACCTTGGGATCCTCCAGCAGCGCCGCAGCGCCGAACTTGTTCTGCAGTTTGGAGCGCACCACGTCCAGGTGCAGCTCGCCCTGGCCGGAGATCAGGGTCTCGGTCGTTTCGGTGTTCTTCTCCGTCCTGATGGAGGGATCCTCCTCCTGAAGGCGGGAGAGTCCGGAAAAGACCTTGTCCTCCTCGCCCTGCTTGGCGGCGAAGATCGCCTTGGTGAAGCAGGGGACCGGGAAAACCAGCTCGGGGTATTTGACAGGCGCGTTCTGGTCGCACAGCGTGTCGCCCGTGGCGGTGAAGTTCAGCTTGCTCAGCGCGCCGATGTCGCCGGCATACAGCAGCTGCACGCCCGTCTGTTTCTTGCCGCGCATGGTGAACAGGCCGCTTGTTTTCTCCGTTTTTTCCTGGCTGACGTTGTAGAGCGGCGTCGCCGGCGTGAGGGTGCCGGACATGACCTTGATGAGAGACAGCTTGCCAACGAAGGGGTCGGCGATGGTCTTGAACACAAAGGCTGAGAAGGGTTCGCCCGTGTCGCACTTGCGCGCAAGGGATTCCCCCGTCTTCGGGTTGACGCCGTCGTTGATCGCTCCTTCGGGAGAGTTGAGGTAACCCTTCATCATGTCAAGAAGCGCGCTGACGCCGATGCCGCTGAGCGCCGAAACCGCGATGACGGGTACGATCCGTCCGGCCTGAAGGCCTTTGCGGAAGCCGACGAGGATCTCCTCATGGCTCAGCTCGCCTTCCTCAAAATACTTCTCCAGCAGTTCGTCATCTGACTCTGCCGCGGCTTCGGTGATTTCCCCCATATACTGATCCACCAGGTCGCCAAGGCTCTCCGGAACGGGGACCTCCTTCAGCGCTTTCCCCGCGCCTTCAAACGCCTTGTTCTCAAGCAGGTTGACAACGCCCTTGAAGTTCGATGAACTGCCCACAGGCACAAGCAGGGGCACCACGCTGCTGCCGTACTTTTCGCGCAGGGCATGGAGCACTTTGTCAAAATCAGCGTTCTCCCGGTCCATCTGGTTGACGATGAACAGACGTCCGTTCCCCTGCCTGACCGAGGCGGCCCAGGCCTTGTCAGCCCCTACGGTGAGGCCGCCCACGGCGGATACCACGATGCCGACCGTGCTGGCCACGCGGATGGGCCCGGAGGATTCGCCGATAAAATCGAAGTAGCCGGGCACGTCGATCACGTTGATCTTGACGTTCTTCCATTCCACAGGCGCCACTGCCGCGGAGATGGAAATGCCCCGTCTGGTCTCCTCAGGATCAAAGTCAGCGGTGGTCGATCCATCTTCGACCCTGCCCTGGCGGTCAATGTTCCCCGCGGCGAAGAGCATCGACTCCACCAGGGTCGTTTTCCCCTCGCCGCCATGCCCCATCAGGGCAATGTTCCGGATGTCCTTTGTCTGATAATCAGCCATGTATTCTCCCCCTGTATTGATATTGCACCCGTGCGCTGTATGCTTACAACGGATGATATTCTACCATATGGACGAACATGATACAAGCAAGAACGGCAAAGGGCGTCCGATTGCCCCTTCCGCGTTTTTTTGTTAAGATGTCGCTTGCTGCAGATTGGAGGATCTCCTGGTTCGATGAACATACTGAATCGTCTGTTTGCTTCCGGTTCTCTGGTGAGTGAGAAGAAGCGCCTGGGTGAGATACCGGACAGCAGACAGGCGTATGGCGACGTCGTGTCCATCGCCCTGCCGGCCATCGCAGAGCTGGTACTGATGAGCCTGATCGGCAGCGCGGATACCATCATGGTAGGGCAGCTTGGCAAGAACGCGCTGGCCGCCGTGTCCCTGCCGGGGCAGCCGCGCATGATCATGCTGGCGCTGTTCTTTGCCCTGAACGTCGGGGTCACCGCCATCGTCGCCCGGCGAAAGGGTGAGGGACGGCGCGACGCCGCCAACGCGACGCTCAGGAACGCCATCCTGCTTTCACTGGCCCTGTCCGTCGTGGTCGCCGCGCTCACAATCCTCTTCGCGGAACCGATGATGCGCCTTGCGGGCGGGCATACCCGGACGCCTGATGACGCGGCGGTGCTCAAGGACGCGGTGGATTATTTCACCATCATGATCTGGGCGCTGCCGATCAACGCGCTGAGCATGTGCATCAACGCCGCGCTGCGCGGGGTGGGCGACACGCGCATCCCTCTGAAGGTCAACATCGTTTCCAACCTCGTCAACGTCTTCTTCAATTACCTGCTCATCTTTGGGCATCTGGGCCTGCCGCGGCTTGAAGTGCGCGGCGCGGCGATCGCCAGCGTGATCGGGATGGCGGCCGGTCTTGTGCTGTCGGTCCTTGCCGTGTTCCATCACCGGGGCAGCTACCTGCACATCGCGCGCGGGGACAGCTGGAGGATCGACAGGCCGGTCATGCAGGCCATCGTCAGGGTGGGCGGCAGCGCGATCGCGGAGCAGGCCAGCATCCGCTTCGGCTTCTTTTTCTATTCCCGCGTCATGTATTCCCTGGGCGTGACCATGTTCGCGGCGCACAACATCGCCATGCAGTTCCTTGCGCTCACCTTCAATTTCGCCGACGGCCTCTCCGTCGCGGCCACCTCGCTGGTCGGGCAGAACCTGGGGAAAGGGCGGCGGGACCTGAGCCTTCTGTATGGAAAGATCACTCAGCGCATCGCCCTGGTTTTCTCCCTGCTGCTGGGCGCTCTCACCGTCCTGATGCGCTATCCCCTCAGCCAGCTGTTCATCAACGCGGGCACGCCGGACGCGCCGCTGGTCATCATGTTCGCGGCGGAAACCATGCTGGTCGTGGCGCTGATGCAGCCGCTTCAGATGTCCTCCGTCGTGCTCGCAGGCAGCCTGCGCGGCGCGGGCGACACGCTGTACATAGCAGGGGTGATGACCCTATGCGTGTCACTGATCCGCCCGCTGATGGCCTGGCTGGCGGTCAGCGTGTTCCATCTGAGCCTGGCGCCGACCTGGCTGATGAGCCTGTCGGAAATCGGGCTTCGGCTGATATTTTTCTATCTCCGCTTTGAGAGCGGGAAATGGGCGTTCAAAAAAGTTTGACCTTGCGCCGGCAAGGTTTTCTTATATACTGGGGTAAGAGGGATCAGCGCGGATAAGGAGGCCTGAAAATGGCGGAAAAGAAACTGACGCTCAGACAGGTGGAGGCTAAAATCGCCAAAGTCAATGAAAGCATCGAGAATGCCAAGCAGCGGCTTGTAAAACTGGACGCGGAAAAGAAGGCGCTGACGGCGGAAAAACGCAGGCTGAGCGCCGCGAAAACCAAAGCTGCCAAATCCTCCCCCGCAGTGAAGACCGCAAACAGGAAGACCGCGGCGAAAAAACCTGTCGTAAGGAAAGCCGCTTCAAAGGACACAAAGGAAAAGAATGAGGAGAACCTGCTGGATGGGCTGATCGGCGGCTTGAAGCAAGCAGGATTGACCCCGGAGGATCTGCTCAAGTCCATCCTGGGCGGTAAATAGGTCCATTCATCCCCGTCCGCACCGGGCGCTGCCGGCAGGCAGCCGGTCCGGAAGGAAGCATGCCCCCGCACTCTGATCAGGAGGGCCGTCCAAATGGATATTCAGCATATCTTCATCTTGAATCCCGCCGCGGGGGCACGCAGTGCGCAGCGCAGGCTAGAGTATGAACTCAAGAAGCTCTCCCCGCTTCCCTATACCCTCTACATCACAGGCGGCGCAGGCGATGCGGCAGCCTTTGTCCGCGAGACCTGCCAGAGCCGCACGGATCCGCTTCGCTTCTACGCCTGCGGCGGGGACGGCACCCTGGGAGAGGTCGCCGGGGGCGCGGCGGGTTTCCCCCACGCCGCGGTCGCCGCCTGGCCCTGCGGCAGCGGAAATGACTTTGTCAAGTGCTTCGGCGGGGAAGGTAGGTTTCTGGACCTGAAATGCCAGATCAACGCCGGCAGCATCCTGGTCGACCTCATCAGGGTCGGCGACCGGGCATCCATCAACGTGGTCAACATTGGCCTGGAGGCTCACGCCGCCGCGACAGTATCGCGTTTCCGCCAGAAACCCCTTGTCGGCGGCAGGAACGCCTACCTTATCGGGACGGCGAACGCGGTACTTCGCCATATGAAAACGGACTGCACCCTCACCGCGGACGGCAAGGTCATCCACCAGGGCCCGTTGCTCACCGCCTCCTTCGCGTCCGGGCGCTATATCGGCGGAGGCTACCTGTGCGCGCCAAGAGCCGAATACGACGATGGGCTGATGGATGTATGCACGATCAGGCCGTTCCCCCGGACAACGCTGATCAGGCTCATCGGCACCTACAAAAAGGGCGGCCATCTGGACAGCCCGGATTTCAAGCCTTTTATGGGTTACGTCCGGGCGAAGAAGGTGCAGATCCAAACCAGGGAGGAAACGACCCTCTGCCTTGACGGGGAAATCATCCGGGGAAAGGATTTCACGCTGGAGACCGCGCCCCGTGCCGTACGGTTCATCCTGCCGGATCCCCCGAGGCAGGAAGCGGGGGAAAATCCTCATCGATTTGAATGAGTTTTACCATGGGATTTATTTCAAAGCACAAAAAAACAAGTCGCAGCAAGGGAAAACGTGCCCATCAAAAATGGACGGAATCCTTGACAAAAACACACCTCCGTCGCATACTGACAGGTGTTGGTTTCGCTTGAAATCCCGGAAAACGGGTTCAAAGATATGATGGAGGAATATATGGCAAAAAAGTACACGATTGACGGCAACGGGGCAGTCAGCCACATTGCGTACGCTTTCAGCGACGTAGCGGCCATCTACCCGATCACGCCGTCAAGCACCATGGCGGAGTATGTCGACGAATGGTCGGCGCAGGGGCTGAAGAACCTGTACGGCCAGCCGGTCAGCGTTTCCGAGATGCAGTCGGAGGGCGGCGCGGCCGGCGCGGTGCACGGCTCGCTGGCGGCCGGCGCCATGACGACCACCTACACCGCCTCACAGGGCCTGCTGCTGATGATCCCCAACATGTACAAGATCGCCGGCGAACTGCTGCCTACGGTATTCCACGTCAGCGCCCGCACCCTCGCCACCCACGCGCTGTCCATCTTCGGTGACCACAGCGACGTGATGGCCTGCCGCCAGACCGGCTTCGCGATGCTGGCGTCCGGCTCCGTCCAGGAGGCCCAGGACATGGCTCTGATCGCCCATCTGGCCACCATCAAGTCCTCCGTGCCCTTCCTCCATTTTTTTGACGGTTTCCGGACAAGCCATGAGGTACAGAAGATCGACCAGATCTCCTATGAAGACATCTCAAAGCTGGTCGACTGGGACAAGGTCGCGGCGTTCCGCGCCCGCGCGCTCAACCCGGAGCATCCCCGCCAGTCCGGCACGGCGCAGAACCCGGACGTCTACTTCCAGAACCGCGAGGCGGCCAACCCCTATTACCTGGCCGTGCCCGGGATCGTTGAAGCGTGCATGAAGCAGGTGAAGCGGCTGACCGGCCGCTCCTACAGGCTGTTTGACTATGTCGGCGCCCCCGACGCTGAGGACGTGATGATCATCATGGGCTCCGGCGCGGAAGCCGCGCACGAAACGGTCACCGCGCTGAACAGCAAGGGCAAAAAGTACGGCGTGCTCAAAGTCCGCCTCTACCGCCCCTTTGCCGCGGAAGCCTTCCTCAAAGCCCTGCCGAAGTCCGTCAGGCGACTCTCGGTGATGGACCGCACCAAGGAGCCCGGCGCGCTGGGCGACCCGCTGTATACCGACGTGCGCACCGCGCTGGCGGAAGCCGGACGCAGTGACATCCTGGTCCTGGGCGGCCGCTACGGCCTGTCCAGCAAGGAGTTCACCCCCACGATGATCAAGGCGGTGTTCGACAACTCCGTAAAGCCCCGCCCGAAGAACCACTTCACCGTGGGCATCACGGACGACGTGACCAACACCTCCCTGCCGCTGGGCCGCCAGTACAACGCGGCGCCGGAGGGCACCGTGGCCTGCAAGTTCTACGGCCTGGGCAGCGACGGAACAGTCGGCGCGAACAAGAACTCCATCAAGATCATCGGCGACCATACCAAGCTTTATGCGCAGGCCTACTTCGCCTATGACTCCAAGAAGTCCGGCGGCCTGACGGTCAGCCACCTGCGCTTCGGCCGTGTGCCGATTCAAAGCACGTACCAGATCGACGACGCGGATTTCGTTGCCTGCCACAACCCGGCTTACGTGACGCAGTACGACATGGTCTCCGCCCTCAAGCGCGGAGGCACCTTCCTGCTCAACTGCCCCTGGGAAGGCAGTGAGCTTGAAGAAAGGCTCCCGGCTACCATGAAACAGGCCCTGGCCCAGAAGAAAGCCAAGCTCTTCATCATCGACGCGATCGACCTGGCGGAGAAGCACGGCATGGGCGGGCGCATCAACACCATCATGCAGGCCGCCTTCTTCAAGCTGGCGGGCGTCATCCCCTACGCCCAGGCAGAGAAGTTCATGAAGGATTACGCCAAGAAAACCTACGGCCGCAAGGGCGACAAGGTGGTCAAGGCCAACTGGGCGGTGATCGACGGCGCGGTGGCCGAGCTCAGGGAAGTCAGGATCCCCGCGGGCTGGCTGACCGCCTCAAGCGGCGCGGAACCGATGAAGATCGAGGCGACGGAGTACTTTGACAAGGTCGCCAAGCCCATCCTCCGGCAGGCCGGCGATTCCCTCCCCGTGTCGGCCTTTGACCCGGCGGGCGTGGTCCCCACGGCGACGACACAGTATGAAAAGCGCGGCATCGCCGTGAACGTGCCGGAATGGCAGATCGAGCACTGCATCCAGTGCAACCAGTGCTCCATGGTTTGCCCGCACGCCGTCATCCGCCCCATCCTCATCGAGTCCGGCGCACAGCGCCCCGAAGGTTTTGAGACCAAGCCGGCCATGGGCAAGGAATACGCCGGCAACGATTTCCGCATCCAGATCAGCCCGCTGGACTGCACCGGCTGCGGCAACTGCTATGAGGTGTGCCCGGCCAAGACCAAGGCGCTGCAGATGAAGCCCCTGGACAGCCAGCTGCATCAGGATGCCAACTGGCAGT
>CAUJDI010000020.1 GCA_963169565.1 Bacillota bacterium
TTTCCGTGAAAGAACCGAACCCTCTTCCTATGGGCGGCCTTGATTCAGACGGGAACAGGCACGGTGTGAACACAAGGTTCCTGACAAGAAACGGAACGGCCACTCTTCCCGTGATGGGCGAGATCCATTTTTCACGGGTGAATGAAACGGAATGGCGGGAAGCGCTGGCAAAAATGCGCGCAGGCGGCATCGGCGTCATCGCGACCTATGTGTTTTGGATCCATCACGAAGAGCGTATCGGCGAGTGGAACTTTTGTGGGCAGCGAAACCTGAGGAATTTCCTGCTGATCTGTAATGAGATGCGGCTGCCAGTATGGCTGCGCGTCGGCCCCTGGTGTCACGGCGAGTGCAGAAACGGCGGCTTCCCCGATTGGCTGGTTGCAGACAAGAGCATCGTTGTGCGGACCAATGATCCAAACTACCTCCTGCACGTGGCGCGGTATTTTGACCAGCTGGCAAAGCAGTGTTCCGGTCTGACGGCAAAGGACGGCGGGCCTGTACTGGGTATCCAGATCGAAAATGAATACGGTCACGCAGGCGGTCCCAGGGATTCGACGATGGGATTTGCCCATCTTTGCACGTTGAAAGACATGCTCATCTCCCGCGGCATGACCGTTCCATACTATACGGCGACTGCCTGGGGCAATGCTTACGTGCTATTCGGAGAGACGCTCCCCGTACAGGGCGGATATGTCGACGAACCGTGGGCCGGGCACAGTGATGAACTGCCCGCCAGCCGAAACTTCCTGTTCAAGCTTCATCATAGCGACCTCGCCTCCGGATCAGAACAAAAAATGCTAAAGTATGAGGGCATGGACGATCCCGCCGCGGATCATCCCTTCCTGACAAGCGAGCTGGGCGGCGGACTGCAGGTAACAGCCCGGCGGCGCACCTACCCATGGGCTGAGGATATCTTTGCCCAGGCCCTTTGCATGCTCGGATCCGGAGCGAACCTGCTGGGATATTACATGTTCCATGGGGGAACCAACCCTGAGGGCGAATACTCCACGCTTCAGGAGTCCGTAGCCACCGGTTCTCCCAACGATCATCCTGTCATGAGCTATGACTTCCAGGCCTGTATCCGCGAGAACGGACAGCTGAGTGAAAGCTTTCATCGTCTTCGGGCACTTCATCTGTTGATACAGGATTTCGGGGCGCTGATCGCGCCTTCTGTCCCAGTGTTCGTATCCCAGCCGGAGACACCGGAAGATCTGGAGACCCCGCGCGTGAGCGTACGCCACAATTTTCAGGCAGGCTGCGGATTTGTATTTATCAACAACCACCAGCGAAAGCGCGCCATGAAACCGGTGGAGAATCTGTGCCTTTCCCTCAGCGGCGGCTATCAGGCTGACATCAGAGGGATCCGCGTCCCAGGCAGTGCGGGCGCGATCCTCCCTTATGGGCTGAAGCTTCCAGGAGGAACGCTGGAATGGACGAACGCCACACTGCTCTGTCATCTGGGCGGGCGCACCTTCTTTTACACGGATGAAGAAGCGGTCTACGTGATGCGGGAAGGCAGGGCGGATATCACCACGCTATCCAGCGCGCAGGCATTCAGAACCTGGCGGTTTGGCCATGAGCTCTATATCACGGACGCGGCGCTGTATGAACTGGACGGCGTCCTGTACGCGCTTTCGGTCAGGGAGACGGAAACGATGACCATCTTCTCCTCTGCCGGGCAGAGCGAGACAGTGACCCTTTCCTTCCCGATGCAGAAGGCGCCGACTGTCCTGACAGCAAAAGGGGAGGCGGCGTATACGATCACCATCGATGAAGTCCCGCCTTGCCATGAAGCCTATCTGTCACTGCCTTTTATAGGCGACCGGGCGGAAGTGTACCTTGGGAACAGAATGGTTGCCGACTGGTTCCAGACAGGTGAGACCTGGCAGCTGCCCTTGAAGCGTTTTGGCTTTCCAAAAGTGCTGACAGTGAAGGTTTACCCGTCACGCGGAGGCGTTTATTACGACCTGCCGCATCAAACGGGATGCAGGCTGGATACCCCCCGGGTGAGCCTGGAGCAAAGACTGGAAATCAGAAGTGAATGCAGCATGTCTGATTATAAAGGTCATTTCGTGGAAAACCGGTCCGATAATACGGCTGCCCATCAAAGGCGGGGATGCGATGAAATTTGAGGAGCTCCTGGCGGGGCTGTCCAATCCGGCAGGAAGAGGACTTGAGCAGGCGGGCATCGCTGATTTTGACAAGCTCGCGTCGCTGAGCAAAAAGCAGCTGCTGGCCATACATGGCATGGGGCCGAAGGCGCTGTCTGTTATCAGTGAGTTCCTCGAACAGATGGGGCTGTAACTGCGGGACTGACCGGTGCTCATTGAACAAAAATATCGAAGGCGTTATCCGGCCGACTCCTGACCCTTGATGCCGCGTTTCCTTTCATTCGTACTCCATTTTCGTTCCGCGCCCGCTTTTTCCGAGGCACAGCCTTGCTTTCACGCCTGAAGTACACCGTTTTGATTGACAAAACAGCACTGCTGCAACATAATTTCCTCAGGAAACACTGCTGCCGCTCAAGACCGATAACTCCACACTCCCCATTTGTTTATCAAGCCGTTTATCGCAACGGCAGAATGGAGATCCAAATGAAGTCATCCCGTCTTTCAGTGTCAAAAGCCGTGGTCCTTGTCTTGATGATGATCTGTATCCTGATGCCAGGTCTTCCCCGTTCATCTGCCCGGGCTACCGCAGGGAACATCGTGCCAGGCTACGAAACCGTCGTCAGCGCGGCAAGGGAAGCGGTGGAAAAGCAGCTCAGCACCGGCATCCCGTCAAGCGCGACGGCAGCCGTGATGGTGGACGGAAGGATCGTTTACGCCGAAGGGTTCGGGCTAAGGGACCGCAGCCAGAACTTTCCGGTGGATACACAGACGCAGTTCAATATGGGTTCGGTCAGCAAGGTCTTCACCGCCGCCGCCATCCTTGTGCTGGCGCAGGAGGAAATGCTTTCCCTGGACGATCCCGTGACAGACCAACTTCCTGACTTTTCCATGGCGGATCCCAGGTACAGGGATATCACTGTCCGGATGCTGCTCAATCACACCTCGGGTCTTCAGGGCACGAACATGAAAGATGGCTTCACATCGGTCAAGAACAGGAACTATATCCCCGAAACCCTGGAGAGGATGAAGACCGGCAGCCTGATGAATGACCCCGGGGAAATCAGCGTTTACTGCAATGATGGATTCACGCTTGCTGAAGCGGTCATTGAGCGCGTTTCGGGCAAGAGCTTTTCCGCTTTTCTTCAGGAGAAGATTTTTGACAGGCTTGGACTTGAGAACACAAGCGCGTACTTCATGGAGGGCAATCAGAACATCGCAAGGGTGTATCAGGGTGACAGTCAGGTCCCCATGCCTGTCGAATACGTCAATCTCCTCGGGACTGGAGGGTTGTCGAGCACAGCGGTGGATCTGTGCAGGTTCGGGGAGATCCTGCAATCAGAGGCTGTGTTGAATCAGGCCATGCTCGGCGAATATACCAGGCCCCAATACGGCCCCTTGACGGTTCCGGCGGGAGAACCCCTTTTCAACGCCGGTCTGGGCTGGGACTATGTTCAGGTCAATCAGTTCAAGACCCAGGGAGTAGACGTGCTGGCAAAAAACGGCGGGACCCTTCAGTACTTCTCACAGCTCTACGTACTGCCCAAAGAGCGAACCAATGTCGCGGTGATCTTCGCCGGCCCCGCGGATCCTGCCGCTGTTACGGATGCCATCGTGTGGGCCTTGCTGGAGGAAAAGGGGATCGCGCGGAAACCGGCACCCGCCGCGCCTCCTGAGGATGCCAAGGTTCCGGACAGCATGAAGGGCTTTGAGGGATATTACGCATCAGGCAAAGGCATCGCGAAGATGGAGATCTCCGGTGATCAGAAGGGAGCCGCGCTCCTGATCTGGAACGGTGAGATGTTTGAGTCCAATACCGTTCTGTCATATAAAGAGGACGGCAGGTTCTATTCGCCGGAGGGCAACAGCTATTCCTTTGCAGAATACTCAGGGGGAAAAGTGATGATGGTTCATCCCGGCAACTCGGTCGCCGGATTTGTGACCCATGAAAAACTCAGCAAGGGCAATGACGTTGACGCCTCCGCGTTCTCTGGAAAGATTTGGCTTCCCGTCAACATGAGTCCCTATGATTTTCCCGCGGCAATGTTTCACACTGCAGCCCTTCCCGAAGTACCGGGATACATCCTTGTCAATGACGGATCATCATATACCCCCCTGGCTCTGAAGAGCCCGGCTGATACCTGGCTGTCCTTCAGCTATCTCAGAGATCAGCCTGAATTTCACATTGACACAGTTGACGGAGAGGCGCTGCTGCATAACTATGGCAATACCTTCGCTGATGCCTCAATGGTCCCGGCTGCTGCAACGCGTGACACGATCAGGATCGATCCGGACGGACAGAACAAGTCCTGCAGGATAAGTTTTGACGCATCTGTCCGCTTCACGATACCGGAGAGCGGAAGGATCGTCGTATTTGATCCCGGGCTCAGCATGCTCTATGACAGCCTGACCGCAGACGGACAGGAAGCCGCCGTCAAAGCAGGTTCCTATCTCCTTGCCATCGGTCAGCCGGGAGACGCGTTTGAATGGATCCCAGTTGAATGATCATTTGATTCATTCTTTGTAAATTCATTCATCGCTAAACCGTCAGGCATGCGCATGAGTGAACTCCGGTTCGGCGGAAAACAGGCAGTTTTCAAACATAATGACAGTATTTTCGGAAATGGCAACAAAGACCCGCTTCATGCCAAGGCGGGTCTTCCTGCTCTTTCGCTGATCATCTGGAATTTATGGTGGCGAAGGCATGCCGCCCAAGGTCCAGGTTCTCAGTCCCTTGTAATCACTTCCATCACTCAAACGTTCAGCCAAAAACTGCTTGAGTAAATGTGGCTTTCTTCACGGTGAACCTCACTCAATCAATGGGCAAATGATAGAATGATACGGGATAAATCTTGTTTTCCTTGACAAATCCGCATATTTCATGTAAGGTCGACCAAACTTGTTTTCTTTAAAAGATTTCTCAACGGAAGCGGGTTTTATATCCAAATATTAGTTATCTGACATCACCGCAGCGCGATGCTCAGACAAGAAATGCATCGGCCCCCCTGTTTACAGCCCGGGCCCTCGGGCTCGAACATCAATCTACTGCACATGAGACGAAAGGAAGGAACACCGCATGAAAAGAATCCTCAGCCTCGTGACCGCCCTCTTTCTGCTGGCAGCGTTGCTGCCCGCCACCGCATCCATCTATGACCCGGACGCAGTGATCATGTACGTGGTGACCCCCGACGGCAACAAACTGAACATGCGCGAACAGCCTGACCCGAACGCCAAAGTGCTGACCAAAATCCCCTATGGCGCTGAGGTCACGGTATATTCAGATTTTCTTGGCATGGTTTGGTACCATATCCAGTATGGCATGTTCAACGGCTATGTGAAAACAGAATTCCTCACAGACCGCCATCCAAAACCCTTCATCACGCCTACGCCCAAGCCCACCGCAAAGCCTACGCAGAAACCCACCCCAACCCCCACACCTTCCCCGGCGGAGCTCATTGCCAGGGAAATCCAGGCCGCCCGAAGCCTGGGCCTTGTCCCCCAGGGGATGTTGTCGGAAGGTAACGTCTCCTGGCAGGAACTGGATGGCCTGCTCACCAATGCCGTCCGCCTGAAATCAAAGAATTCCGCCGCCATCAGAAGCCACGTCTATCTCACACTGGAAGAGTACCAGGCAGCCAATGTCGGCGCCCAGTTCAACATTGTGCTGCGCGGTGTGGCAGCGGCGGAGATGTACGGCGCGCTGATCGATATGGGTGATGGGAATCCAGCGCTGAACCATTCCCATGACCCCTATATTGCCGATGCCGCCGACGTCGTTTTGACCCAGGAGTACGCGGGTGTGGCAGCCGCCGCAGGCAGTTCGGACTGGCGCCGGCTTCCCCTGCTGGACATGGTGATCACCGTGCTTGACCATGCGGACGCCGGTTCCAGGCACCCTGTGATGAGCCTTGACGCGGAACATCTTTTCCTCCCCGCCCATCCCCTGACCCGGACAGACGCCATTCTGGGCGTGTACCGCCTCTATCACTCCTTCTACGCCGGCATCGGCACAGTCCTGGTGACCCACACCCGTCAAGCCAACCTTCGAGCAGAGCCGTCCATGAATGCGGAGATCATCGGCAAAGCTGATCCCGGCAACGTCTATGAAGTAGTCGGCATCCCGTCCAATGGCTGGTATCAGATCATGCTGCCAAACAGCAGAACGGCCTATATCGCCGCCGGTATGGTCTCCTTTTCTATGAACTGACGCGGCGAGTGCTTCTCAACAAGGAGGGAGTCCAATGAAATCCCTGCGCATTCTTCTGGTTTTGGCATTGTCGGCATCGATGCTGACATCCGCAGCCCTCGCGGAGATGATGGGTCTGCCAAACCCCATCCACAAGGCCACGCGCGAGGAAGCGGAGGCAGCCGCCGGAGAGTGGTTCTACCTGCCCTTGCTGCCTGAAGGTGTGGATGATGCCGAATACAGTTACATCGATTCCCCAAAGGACGCTCCTGAGGGCATGGTCATCGCCCAGGCGATGTTCGACTATCAGGGGGCGCGCTGCTTGCTTCGCGGCGCCTTTACAGACGAGCTTGTGGATTTTTCCGGCATGTACCATGACTGGGCCTTTGACCGGGAGATGCGCATCGGCGTTTTCCACGGCCGGGTGATGTATGTTGACGGCGGCCCGGGGGTTGCCCAGTGGTATGACGTCCTTCAGGGTTCGACCTACTCCGTCTCCATGGATGAGGGAGCGTCACTGGAAAAGATGATGGTGCTGGCCAATGACATGGCCGAGTGGCAGTATGAGGAGCCCCCCGAAGTACCCGGCGAGGACCTTGAGGGTATCGTGCTGCCCAATCTGGGATGGGCAGTGAGATCAGACGGCCAGACGGTGGCCGAAGCCCTGGGTTTCCACCTCGAAGCGCCCCAGGGCGCTGATGACCCGCGGTATTATCTCTACGCCCGCAGCGGTCCGTCGTACCTGGCGGCTGTCCGGTATGAGGCGGAAGGCATGCAGCAGGTCTGCTGGGCACGCAGAGGCGAAAAGCCCTTTGAACCCTCCGGAGTGCCCCATCCCTGGACCATATGGGAAACCGCGGCGCTTGGCTCCTTTGAGGCGATCCTAAGCTATATTCCAGGAGGGGAGGGACTGATCACCTGGTTTGATCAGGATGCGGGCATCAACCGCGCCGTCGCAGTGACGGCGGACGCGTCTTCAGAAACACTGACAGCGGCGGCGGCGCCTTTCATCCGATAACTGAGCAAAGCCCAAACAGCCCTCCGGGAAAAAACGGAGGGCTTTCAAATGAAAAGCGTAAGGCTCTGCCGACCGTCGGGCAGGCAGCGACATCCGTTGCTGTCAGGCCAACGCCGTGCGTGTTGACTCCCGCCTCTTCCCCTCGGCCTTGGTTGAGCGCCTGGGCTTCGGGGATACACAGGTAACCGACGCCTAAGCCGGGAAGGATGAGGGTCAGCCCAGTATTAGCATCGGTGAAGGGAATGTCCGCTTCATCGGAGACGGCCGGCATGAATTCCAACTTTTTGACCGCCAGGCCATGGTTGTCCTCCGTCCTGCCAAAGATACGGCTTCCGTCCGCGCTGGCATCTCGCCCGACGATGATGGTCGTGCAGGCATTCGCAAAAAACGGGAGGGTGACCAGCAGGCAGCAGACCAGGGCCAGGCATAGTGCATACTTCATGAATGTCGGACTCCTTCCACTTGAACGGGACAGGCAACAGAACGGGAGATCATTGTCCAGACAGCAAGTGCGGTCCATCCATCCGTCCGCTTTGACCGGGGATCCCCGGGGGAACGATGGGCCGCCTCAAAGCGCCTGGATCACGGGATAGACCAGACCCATCAGCATCAGCAATGTTATAAATGGCCGATTGATGTTCTGCCACCGGTAATTCCTGTTTTTCACCGCATCCATCGCATGATTGATTCCAGATAAAAGGAAGAACAGGCAAAAGACGAATAGAACCGTCAGTTCGGCAAAAAGCCCCCATTGCGCAAAATACACCAGGAACGCTGCAGCTGTAAGCGAAAGCATCGCAAAGGCCGATTGCTTCTGGTAATTGCTGCCGGTTTCAAATCCTTTCCCCTCCGCTGACTGCCTGGAAAAGAGCAGGCCCTCCAGCCCGCTTGTCCCGGCAACGGCCGGGATGAGGATCGGAACCATGAAGTGGATCTGAGACAAGGGGTCGTATGTTTCGCCAGAAAATCCAATTTGATATCCGAAAAAGAAAGCGATGCCCACGGCGGCTATTCTCAGGATATCTAAAACCAACAGAGCTTTTTTCATGAAAACACCTCCATATAAAGAGAATTGGAACCGTTAATGACTGGCGCCCGATTGTCGGCAAGGAACTGTTTTTATCATCAGCCTTCATAGAACAAGATCGCGCAGCGACACTCTCGAATACCAACTTTCACCTATCTGTATCCGGTAGTTCTATTTTTAAAGACCGCAAGGGCTATTCAACGATATGACCAATCTTTCATCGGCTTAACCGTCGTCTGCCTCCGGTCATCTTTCGAAATAATACCTCAGATGTGACACCGGATGAGTATGAACGTCCCCTCTTAGTCCTGGCGATATCTTAACACGTCCCGGCATAACACTCAAGGTAACGATGTACCATATACAATGAGCGCGAAAGGAGAGCCAAGCCAGAAACAAATAAGAATGATCGCAAAACGAGTATGTTCAATAGATGGCAGGTATGCTCCCGCCTTTACATCAGGGGGGATTCGCTGTATCCTGTGATAGGCAAAACGGGAGAGGAAAGGGAGCAGAGGATGTCACAAGACCCCTGGCAGGAGCAGAATCCAGGCGTTCCGAAAAACAGCGGCGCTCCGACGCCCCAATGGAACCAGGGTCAGATCCCGCCCGCACCTCCCGCATGGACCGCGCCGGATCCGGACGGCTACTTCACCCCCGTCCATCCCCAGGCCAGTTCGCAGGCTGCGCCCGTTTTTAATGCGCCTCCTCCCTATAACAACCCTATCAGCAGTTTCATCCCGCCGCAGGAACCTGCCGGATCGCCGGGTGATGAGTCTCCGGACGATAGGATGGTTTTCCGCGCCCCTCCAAAGCAGCGCGGAGTGCTGACGTGGTTGTACGTCGGGCTTGCCGCTTTGATCCTCGTCCTTGCCGCGCTCGCTTTCAGCCAGTTTTTTGGCCGCCGGGAAGATAACACGGCCATCGTCACGATCTCCGAACAGGGGACAACATTCTCCGGCCAGACCCTGATCGTCAGGAACGAGTCGGTATTCCAGCAGGAGAACGTATCCGACGTGCGCTACCGCGCCGAGGAGGGCGTGGCCGTTTCCCGGGGCGACCCGGTCTGCACGGTGTACACCTCCGGTTTTTCCATCAGGGAGTTGGAAAGGCTGCAGAGCTACCGCACACAGATCAAGGATTACCACAAGGTGCTGCTCACCTCCTCCACGACGCCGGACGCGCAGCTGGCAAGACTTGAGACAATGGTCCTGGAACGTGCGCAGGAGACCCAGGCGCTGGTACGCGGCGCGCAGGGGAACCTGCTCAACCAGGAGGCATTGCTGAAGGAAGCCATCAACGCCAGGCATTCCTACCTGAAGCAGAAATACATCGAGGACACGAAGCTGACCAGGCTCTACGACAATGAGAACAGCCAGCTGCAGCGCATTGAGACCTGGACCAAGCAGTTCTCCGCCATGGACAACGGCATCGTCAGTTTCTACACCGATGGCTTTGAAGGCGCGCTGAACGCCGCCAGCTTTCAGCAGTACAGCCCCCAGGAAGTCCGCAGCATGCTGTCCGGGCAGGTCCCCGATATCGCAAGCCGGCCGAAAAACGCGATGGATATCTTCCGTCTGGTGCGCCAGTACGATTGGGGCGCTCTGATGCTGGCCGACGATCTGAACTGGAACCCGGTCGTCGGTGAAAAATACAGGATGCTGATCGAAAGCTTTGAAAGCACCACGGTGAACGTGACCGTTGAGTCCGTCACGCGCGCAGGCGGGGAAATGCTGGTGCGCCTGAAAGCGGACAGTGCGGTGGAGCCCATCCTTTACGTCCGCTCTGCCCGCGTGCAGCTGTCCAAGTCAGTCATCACCTACGCCGTCCCGGCTTCTGCCATCATCAACCAGGACGGGGTCATCGGCGTTGTGGTCCAATACAGGGAGGGCCCCTATTTGGTGCCTGTCGATATCGTCAGCCAGGACGCTACCCAGGCGCACGTCGTACCATTGTATCCAGGCCACCTGTATGAAGGACTGGTCGTCAGGCTGTTCTAGACCCCGGGGCGGCCCGGCTTGCACGGCCATATTGATTCCGCTATACTGAACAAAATGATCGACGAACCGGTTCCCCTGGGACCGCGGGAGGGCACCTAATGGATTTTCGAAGCATGTTTGGACGGGCGTCTGACAGGATCAGGACTGTCTTCAGCAGGGACAACAGCTTCTTTTACGGCTCAGGCGGGCAAAATGAAGCATATGCCGCTGAGCAGGACCCGCGGCAGACGGCCCCCACCCAGGGTGTTTATCCCAACACCTACCAGCAAGCGCCCTACGGCCAGCGGCAAGGCGACTACCAGGCGGCGCAGCCTCTTCATCATCAGCCTGTCCAGCAGGGCGCGTATCCTTATCAGCAGCAGACGGCTCAGGCATATGCCGCAGGCAACCCGCAGCAGGCCTGGCAAGGGCCCCAGGCTTATCAGCAGCAATACGCACAGCCCTATCAGCAACCTTCCTCCCCGCAGCAGATGCAGCTGAACCAGATGCAGGGGGAAAGCGTCCCGCGGAACCGTCGCGCAGCCCAGCACGTCCAGGAGCAGCCGCAGCAACAGGACAACATCGTGCAATTTCCCGGCGCCCCCGCGCCGGAGCCTGAACGGCCGAAGGTGGATGCCTACGTCGTCAATATCACCAACATCACCGGATGCAGGCAAGCCATGTCCTGCCTGCGCAAGGGGCAGTGTACCCTGGTCGTGATGGACCAGCTGGTGGACAAGGCGGAAGTACGCCGCTACGTTGACATGCTCAACGGCGCCTGCTTTGCCCTGGGGGGCACGATGACGCGGCTGTCGCTCAGGGTCGGCTTCTATCTTCTTGCCCCCAGCGGGATGATGGTCTATACAGACCCGATGACCGCCAGCGCGAACATGCCGCAAAGCAGGCCCGCAGCCCCCCAGCAAACCGCAGCCCAGCAACCGTGGACCTCCCAGGGCAATCCAGCCTCCCAGGCTGAGACGGAGTACCAGGCACAGCCCAATCAGCAACCTTATCAGCAATCTTTTCAGCAGCCCGTTCAGCCTGTCTATCAGCCCCAGGCGTACGCACAGCCCGGCTCCTATGCCCCAGCCCAGGGCGCCTACGCTCCGCCCGCGCAGTTCCAGGGCGGCGTCACAAACGAATATGAGCGTTACGCGCTGTAGTAATATTTGGTTGTAACCTGTGATCGAAGGGAGAAAAAGCATGGCCATCACCGTCACCATGATCGAGGAAAAAGAATTCAAGAAGACCGTCCGCGGATATGATCCCCTGGAAGTGGACGAGTTCCTTGACGCGATCTGCGATGAAATGGAAAGCCTGAACGCGACCATCCAGCAGCTTCGCGATCAATTGAAGCAGCAGCAGACCGCCGCCCCCTATATGCCGGCGGTTTCCGCGCCGCCGCTCCCGCTGGCCCCCCTCGTTCCCGCGCCTGCGGGCGAGCCCGCGGTCCCCAGCGACCTGAAGACCGCGAAACTCCTGCTTGAAAAAACGCAGAAAGCCTGTGACGAGGTCATCGCGGCGGCAAACAAGCGTTCAGAAGAGATCCTGAAACAGGCTAAAGCCGCGACCCCTGATCCGGAAGCCATGGACCTGGAGACCAGGAAACAGGAGCTGAAAAAGGAGATCGAAGCGCTGGAAGCGGAAGCGCAGAAGTTCAAACAGCGCTTCCAGACCATGCTGAAGGATCAGATCGACATCCTCGATTCGGAATTGTCCTGATATGAGACTGGGCGCGCTGGAAGCCGGCGGGACCAAGATGGTCCTGGGGGTATTCGACGGCAGAATGAAGTTGCTGGCGCAGACCAGCATCCCGACCAAAACGCCGGCGGAGACCATGCCCCAGATCATCGAATTCTTTGCCGGTCAGAAGATCACTTCCCTCGGCATCGCGGCCTTCGGGCCTGTCAACGTGCGCGCGGGATCGGCGGATTACGGGACCATTCTGAACACGCCGAAGCTCGCCTGGCAGAAATACCCTTTGCTGAAAGCGCTCAGCGAAGGGCTGGGGGTTCCCTGCCGGCTGGATACTGACGTCAACGCCGCGGCCCTGGCTGAATCCATGATGGGCGCGGCCAAGGGGCTGAAAAACTGCCTTTACTTCACCGTCGGCACCGGCATCGGGGGAGGCCTGTATGCCGAAGGGCAGTTGATCCACGGCTTGCTGCACCCTGAATGGGGCCACGTCCTGCTCACAAGGCATGAGGAAGACCCCCTGCTGCACGGAGTATGCCCCTATCACCCCAACTGCGCCGAAGGGTTCGCGGCCGGGCCTTCGATCCAGGCGCGCTGGGGCGTCCCGGCCAAAGACCTGCCGGAGGACCACCGCGGATGGGACATTGAAGCGTATTATCTCGCGCAGCTTTGCGCCGATGCGCTGATGACGGTCTCCCCGGAAGCGATCCTGCTGGGCGGCGGCGTCATGCACAGCGGGCAGCTCATTGTACGTGTCCGTCAGCACTTCCTTCGCCTGGTGAACGGATACATCGACCAGGAATACCTGCCGGAGATGGCAGACTACATCAAGCCTCCGGCGCTCTACCCCGACAGCGGTCTGTACGGCGCTGGTTATCTGGCCAGATCTGCAAGGAAAAAGTAACGGAATTCCATATGTGACAGGATGCCGGGTGCCTTCATACGGCCCCGGCGTTTTCATGCGGTCGGGCACAGGCCTCCGCTGCACGCTACTTTTCCGTCTGCCCGCGGTCATGCCATCATTTGACTTTCAATCAAGGACTGGTATAATCCATGCGGTGAGCAGAGTCTGCCCACGCTTTAGGATTTGGCAAAGTAGGTGATCCTTTTGGTCGCTCTGGCTCTTTTCCTGCTGTGGATCCTCTTCAACGGCAAGTTTACCTGGGAATTGGCCGCATTCGGCGCGGCCATTTCTTTCGCGCTGGCCTGGTTTACGCAGCGTTTCATCGCACCGGACTTCACCATGAAAAAGCAATGGGCAGCCGTCCGGCACCTGCCGGAATTGATGCGGTACGGGGCTCTTCTGGTCAAGGAGATCGCGCTGGCGACTTTCTCAGTCATGCGTTTGATCCTGACCGACAGCGACGAGGTGGTCCCCAAGCTCGCAACCTTCAAAGCTGACCTGAAGACCGCGCCGGCCCGTACGGCGCTGGCGGACAGCATCACCCTGACCCCGGGAACCATTACCGTTCACCTGCAGGATGACGAATACCTCGTTCACTGCCTGGATGAAAGCCTGGAAGAAGGGCTGCACGGCAGCTCCTTTGAAACAATGCTCAAGTCGATCGAAGCCTCCTTTGAGAAGGAACAGCCGGCATGAGCACAGCGAACGCCTACACAGAGCTTTACATCATCAGCCTCTGCGCGCTGGCCCTTCTGTTCATCGCGGCCTTTGTCCGTGCGGTGAAAGGCCCCTCCCTCGCCGACCGGATCGTGGCTGTCAATATGATGGGCACTCAGACCATCATCATGATCGGCGTGATCGGGCTCATGATCAACGAGGGGTACCTGGCCGACGTCGCGCTGATCTACGCGATGATCAGTTTCCTGGCGGTGGTCTTGCTGTGCAAGGTCTATATGGGCGTCTTCCTGGAACGGTGTGCAAGGTCGCAGGAGGAGGGGAAGGATGCTTGACTGGATCCGCTTCGCAGTTTCCTCGGCGCTGATGGCCGCCGGACTGATGATCCTGCTGACCGCCGTGATCGGCGTATTCAAGTTTGATTACGTGCTCAACCGCATGCACGCGGCCGCGATGGGCGACACGTTGGGGCTCCTGTTCTGCATGCTTGCGCTGATCACGGGCGCTCCGGACGGATGGCTGGTACTCAAACTGCTCCTGATCATCGTTTTTCTTTGGCTGTCCAGCCCCGTGAGCAGCCACCTGATCGCCCGGCTTGAGGTGACGGTGAACCCCGTCTGGCATCAGCTGCCTCCCCCGGAGACAGGGAGAGAAGGGAGCGAGGCATGACCTTTGTCCACATCGTGCTGCTTGGGATGCTGATCGTGTGCGCCCTGTCCGTCAGTCTGACGCGCAACCTGCTCACCTCCCTGATCGTCTACATGTCCTACAGCCTCATCATGGCGGTCATATGGATGCTGATGGAAAGCCCGGACCTGGCCATCACCGAGGCGGCCGTGGGCGCGGGCATCACCAGCGTGCTGTTTTTTGTCACACTCAAGAAGATCCATGCCATCAAAGGAGACAGCGGACGTGAGCAAGCGGAGAAGTGACTGGGAGTCCCGTCTCCAGGCGCGCTTCGCCCGGTGGATGCGGGAAGGGTTTTCCGGCCTGGATGATGAGATCATGGTTTCGCTCAGGCAGGAAACGTCGGAGACCCTTCCTTCGGAGCAGATGGCAGACGATCACCGCGAGATGGCGGACACCCGGCGGTATGAACGCGGCATCGCGCTGGACCGCCTTGCCCAATATGACCTGAACGCCTGGGTCAGCAGAAAGGGGCGCAGACTGCTCTCGCGCCTGTACACCGTGCTCGCGATGTCCCTGGGCGTGCTGATGATCTTTTTCCTTTTGAAAACGGTCGCGATGATGCCCCGCTTCGGCTCGCCGGACACACCCATGATCAACGAGGTGACCGACCGGTACATCGAACGGGGGCTTCAGGAGACCGGCGCCGTCAACATCGTGGCCGGAATGATCCTGGATTACCGCGCCTTTGATACCTTAGGCGAGAGTACGGTGCTGTTCATCGCCGCCTGCGCCGTGCTGATCCTGCTGCGCATAGACTGGGATGAGAAGGCCGGCCCGGCGCTGGAATTGATCGCCGAGGAATGGGACGACCGGCATTATGAACCCAAGAATGACCGCATCCTGCAGGCCAGCGCGATGATCCTCACCCCGATCGTTCTGCTGTTTGGCATTTACGTCATCCTCAACGGACACCTCTCGCCGGGTGGAGGATTCTCCGGCGGTTCCATCATCTCCGCGGGGCTGATCCTGTACCTGAACGCGTTTGGATTCAAGAAAGCCGGGCAGTTTTTCACTTACAGGACCTTCATGTGGGTCAGCTTTTCCGCGCTGATGTTCTACGGGCTTGCAAAGACCTACTCATTCTACTGCGGCGCCAATGGGCTTCAGAGCGGCATCCCCCTGGGCATCCCCGGCGCCATCCTGTCAAGCGGGCTGATCATGCCCCTAAACATCGCTGTCGGCATGGTGGTAGCCTGCACGATGTACATCTTCTACGCGCTGTTCCGCAAGGGCGGGCTGTGAGGAGGGGCGGGCATGTGGCAGCTGCTGTATGAGAACCTCGAGCAGGCCGTCGCCGTGATCCTCTTCGGTATCGGATTCTGTATCCTTTTGCTTCAGCGCAACCTGATCCGGAAGATCATCGGGCTGAACATCATGGACACGGCGGTCTACCTTTTCCTCGCCTCCATGGGCTTCATCAACGGGCGCAAGGCCCCCATCGTCGCAGGGGGCGTGCAGGACGCATCCGCCTACATCAATCCCATCCCGGCCGGGCTGGTGCTGACCGGCATCGTCGTATCCGTCAGCTTCACCGCCATCATGCTGGCGCTGACCGTCCGGCTGTACCGAAGATACCGGACATTGGACATCGACCAGATCGCGCTGATGGCGAAAGCAGAGGACGCCTCATGAGCCTTGTGCATAATTTCCCTTTCTTCTCCATCCTGCTTTGCATGGTCTCAGGCATATTCACCTCCGTTCTCAAACCCCGCACTGCGAAATGGCTCACCCTGGCAGTCGCCGGCGCCTCCCTTGTCCTCAACGCCTTCACCCTTGGCCTGACCCTCGGGCTGAAGGACGCATATCCTTTCATGATGGGCCATTTCCCCGCCCCGTGGGGTAACGAGATCCGGATCGGCCAGCTGGAAGCCCTGATGGCGACGGGCTTGTCGGCCGTTGTCTTCATCGCGCTGGCGGCCGGTCTTTACCATACGCCCACATTTGTGGCAGAAAAAAAGCAGAACCTCTACTGCATCATGATCGACCTGGCGCTGGCCGCGACACTGGTCATGATCTACACCAATGACCTGTTCACCGCGTACGTGTTCATCGAGATCATGACCATCGCCTCCTGCGCGCTGGTGGTCGTGCGGCAGAACGGCCACACGCTGGTCGCCGCTACGCGCTACATGGTGATGAACCTGCTGGCTTCGGGCCTGGTCCTGCTTGGCATATCGATGCTCTACGGCATCACGGGCCACCTGCTGATGGAGCCGCTGCACCAGGCGGTGCTTCGGATCCATGAATCCGGCCGGTATGCGGGCCCGCTCACAGTGGTCATCGCACTGATCACCGCCGGCCTGGGCATCAAAAGCGCGATGTTCCCCTTCCACGCCTGGGCCCCGGACACCTATGCCTACGCGCCGCCGATGAGCAGCGCGATCCTCAGCGGCGTGGTCAGCAAGGCCTATCTTTTCCTGCTGATCAAGTTCTTCTGGCGCGTCGTCGGCATCGACATCGTCATCCAGCAGCAGATCAGCCAGTTCCTCTTCTTTGCCGGCATCGCGGGGATGGTGCTGGCCTCCGTGATGGCCATCAGCCAGCGGGAGATCAGGCGCATGGTCGCCCTGTCCTCTGTCGCCCAGATCTCCTACGTCTACATCGGCATCGGCATGGGCACCGAGGCGGGCCTGGCAGCGGCGCTGTTCCAGATGCTGGCCCATTCGGCGGCAAAATCCCTCCTCTTCCTGTCAACCTGGGAACTGGTCAGCGTATCGGGCGACCACAAGCGTTTCCGTTATCTGCACGGCGCGGGGTACCGCAACGTACCGGCCGGGATCGTGTTCACGGTGTCGGCGATGAGCATGGTGGGGATCCCCTTTACCGGCGGGTTCATCGCCAAGATCCAGCTGGCCGCAGCCGGCATGCCCCTGGGCGGCTGGACCACCGCGCTGGTCCTCATCGCACTGGCGCTGAGCACGCTGCTCAACGCCGTCTATTTCCTTCACACGGTCGTGTCGATCTACCGCAGGCGGCCGGAAAATATAGAGTACGCCCTGCCTGAAAAGCAGCCGCGCCGCATCGCGGCGGCGCTGTTCCTGTCAATGATGCTGACGCTGTATCTGGGTGTCGGTTCCGGGCCGATCATGCGGGTCATTGAAGCGGGCCTGAAGATGTTCACATAAGGAGGGATGTTC
This sequence comes from Bacillota bacterium, assembly GCA_963169565.1. GTDB lineage: Bacteria > Bacillota > Clostridia > Christensenellales > Aristaeellaceae > UBA6115. The sequence continues at coordinate 17,420 of CAUJDI010000020.1, forward strand.
GACATGGAAGGTTTATTGCTGCTGATTGCCGTTCTTCTGCCCGCCGCAGGGTCCGTCATGGTCATGCTGCTGCCCTGGCTGAACATGAACAGGAAGGACCGCTGCCTGTTCGTGGGCGCGGTGATGATCCTGGAATGCATCGTGGTCACGCTCATCGCGCTGGACTCGGAGAGGACGCTGGTCCTGTTCAAGATGACCGAGCAGCTGCCCATCGCGCTTCATTCAGACGGCACCAGCCGGATCTTCTCCGTGGTCATGGCGCTGATGTGGACGATCTCCGGCTTCTACTCCTTCAGCTACATGCAGCATGAGCAGAACGAGAAAACGTATTACGCCTTCTATCTGATGACCCTTGCTTCCCTGATGGCGCTGACGCTGTCAGGCACGATGGTCACGATGTACCTCTTCTTTGAGATGATGACCTTCATTTCCGTCCCCATGGTCCTGCACACCCGCAGCAAGGAGTCCGTCGCGGCCGGGATCAAGTACCTGATCTACTCCGTCGCGGGCGCCACCATGGGTCTGCTGGGGATCTTCATGCTGACCCCCAACATTTCCAATCCCTACTTTGTCGAGGGCGGCTCGCTCCTTGCAAACCAGCTGAACGTCTCCCGCGAGGCCTTCCTGGTCATCCTCTTCATCACCCTCGTCGGCTTTGGCACCAAGGCCGGCATGTTCCCGATGCACGGCTGGCTCCCCACCGCCCATCCTGTGGCGCCGGCGCCTGCCAGCGCGGTGCTCTCAGGGGTCATCACCAAGGCCGGGGTGCTGTGCATCTTCCGGATGATTTTCTACGTGATCGGGCCGGACTTTATCCGCGGCACCTGGGTCCAGTGGGCGCTGCTGGGGTGCGCCGCCATCACCGTGTTCATGGGTTCCATGCTGGCGCTGAGGGAGAAGGTGCTGAAAAAGCGGCTGGCCTACTCCAGCGTTTCCCAGGTGAGTTACGTCCTTTGCGGGCTGTACATGCTAGACGGCATGGCCCTTGACGGCGCACTGCTGCAGCTCGTCTTCCACGCGCTGACCAAGGACGCGCTCTTCCTGTGCGCCGGCGCCATCATCTTCAAGACCGGGATCACCAGGGTCGATGAGATGCACGGCCTGGGCCGGCGGATGCCCTGGACCATGTGGATGTTCGCCATCTGCGCGATCTCGCTTGTCGGCATCCCGCCGCTGGGCGGCTTCATCGCCAAGTGGTACATCGCCGAAGGGTCATTGATGTCAGGCGTTCCGGTGTTCAGCTGGCTGGTCCCCATCGTGCTGCTGATCTCCGCGATGCTGACCGCGGGCTACCTTCTGCCGCCCAGCGTCTCCTCCTTCTTTGGCGGCATGGCAGACGGTGAGGCCGTTTCGGCCTTTCCCAAGGCTGAGCCCAGCCTTTTGATGCTCATTCCCATCCTGATCATGACCCTGGCCATCGCCGTGCTGGGCATCTTCCCCAACTTCATGATCCAGACCTTCAGCACCCTGGCCGGATCCCTCTTCTGACCGGGCATGAAAGGGAACGCATGATGCTTTTTGCGGCCATCGCATTGCCGGTCGTCGCCGGCGCGCTCCTTCCGGCCTTCCGCTGGAAGCGGGACAGCGCGCGCGGCTGGTATGTCATGGCCTTCACGCTGCTGACCTCTGTGATCGCTGCGGTCCTGCTGTTTTCGGACGTGCCGCGACTTGACCTGATCCGCATCAATGACCGTCTCACCGTCACGCTGAAACTTGATGACGCGGGACGCATTTTCGCGGCGCTGATCGCGCTGCTGTGGCCGCTGACATCCCTGTACGCGCTTTCCTACATGAAGGACGAGGAGAAAAAGGACTCCTTCTTTTCCTTCTTCATGATGAGTTTCGGGGTCACCCTCGGCATCGCGCTGAGCGCGAACCTGCTGACGCTCTACGTCTTCTATGAGATGATGTCGCTTTCCACCCTTCCGCTGGTCATGCACGGGGGCAAGGCCAAATCCATCTCAGCCGGCCTGAAGTACCTGTATTACTCCCTCGGCGGGGCCGCCTTTGCCTTCATCGGCCTGGTCTACCTGGTGTATTTTGCGGGCACGACGGACTTTGTCTCCGGCGGCCTGTTCCAGGGTATCGTGGTGGAGCGCGCATCGCAGCTCCGGCTGGGCTACCTGCTCTGTTTCCTGGGTTTTTCAGTCAAGGCGGCGGTGTTCCCGGTCCACGGCTGGCTGCCGGCAGCATCGGTGGCTCCCACGCCGGTCACAGCCCTGCTGCACGCGGTGGCCGTCGTCAAATCGGGCGTGTTCGCCATCATCAGGGTCACCTATTTCTGTTTCGGCGCGCTGATCATCAGGGGAAGCTATGCCCAGTATGTCCCTATGGCCCTGACCGCCTTTACGATCGTCTTCGGCTGCTCGATGGCGCTGAAGGAAAAGAACCTGAAGCGCAGGCTCGCCTACTCCACTGTATCCAACCTGTCCTATATCCTCTTCGGCGCTCTGCTGCTGACCCCGCAGGGGCTGACGGCGGGGCTGATGCACCTGGTGTTCCACGCCCTGATGAAGATCACGCTGTTCCTCACGGCCGGGGTTTATAACATCCGCGCAGACATAAAGGACGTCAGGCAGCTTCGCGGCATCAATTCCGTCTGGCCGGACTTCGGCGCGGTGTTCGCGCTGGGCGGTCTGGCGATGACCGGTATACCCCCGTTCATCGGCTTTATCAGCAAGTTTGCGCTGGCTGACGCCGCATTCAAGGCGGGCGGCCTTCTGCCGGCCCTGGGAACGGCGGCGCTGCTGATCAGCTCGCTGCTGACAGGGATCTACCTCATGGTGCCGGTGGTGATGATGTATACAGGCAAGCGGCCCAAGGACGGACCGGGGATCCTGCCGGTTGAGCCGGGCATGCGCCTGACGCTGTACGCGCTCAGCGTGATGGTCCTGGCGCTGAGTTTTTACAGCATGCCCCTGATTTCTTATCTGACGCGGACAGCGTCAAGCCTGGTATAGGGAGGTGAGGATGGCTTGAACCTGATCCCAGTGATACTGATCCTGCTGCCTTTCCTTGCCGCCGGTCCCACGTACGCGCTTGGAAAACGCAAGCCGCAAAATGGATATGCGCTGCTGATCGCAGTCACGGCGATCCTGGCAAGTCTGTCCTGCCTCCTTATGGCTTCAGGGCAGGAAGTCAGTTTCAGTCTGCCCGGCGCGCTGGGGCTGGGCCTGAGCCTCAGGGCTGACGGATTCCGGTCGCTGTATGCGGCGGTGGCATGCTTCATGTGGATGATGACCTCCCTGTTCACACCCGAATACATGGCGCACGGACACCGCCAGGGGAGATACTGCCTGTTCACGCTGCTGACCCAGGGGGCCACCGTCGGCGTGTTCCTGTCCGATGACCTGATCACTGCCTTCGTGTTCTTTGAGATCCTGTCCTTTACGAGTTACTGCTGGGTGACCCACGAGGAAACGCCGGGGGCGATGCGCGCGGGGCAGACCTATCTGGCCATCGCGATCCTCGGCGGCATGGCGATGCTGATGGGCCTGATGCTGTTGAAAATGCGTATCGGATCCCTCCGGTATGACGATCTGATCCATGCCGCACAAAGCGCAGACAGGGGCAGCCTGTACCTGCCGGGCGCGCTCATCCTGGCCGGTTTTGGCGCGAAAGCCGGCATGTTCCCGCTGCACGTCTGGCTGCCCAAGGCCCATCCGGTCGCGCCTGCCCCCGCCAGCGCCCTGCTCTCAGGCATCCTGACCAAGGTCGGCATCTTCGGCATCCTGGTCATCTCCAGCCGACTGTTCCTGGGCGATCTGGTCTGGGGGAACCTTCTGCTGGCGCTGGGGCTGGTCAACATGCTCCTGGGCGCTCTGCTGGCGCTGTTCTCGGTGGACCTGAAGCGCACGCTGGCCTGCTCCTCCATGAGCCAGATCGGCTTTATCCTCCTTGGCATCGGCCTGCAGGGGCTGCTGGGAGAGCATAATGCCCTGGCCGCCCAGGGCACCGTCCTGCACATGCTCAATCACAGCCTCATCAAGCTTCTGCTGTTCATGTGCGCAGGCGTCGTCTACCTCAACGTCCATCGCCTCAACCTCAATGATGTGCGGGGCTTTGGCCGCGGGAAACGGGGGCTGATGGCCTGCTTCCTGATTGGGGCCGCTTCCATCAGCGGGATCCCTCTGTTCAGCGGCTACGCGAGCAAGACGCTCCTCCACGAAAGCCTGCTGGAGTACGTGGCGCACCTTGAACACCTGGGCATGAGCGCCTTTGCCTATCAGGCAGCCGAATGGCTCTTCGTGATCACCGGGGGGCTGACCTTCAGCTACATGCTCAAGCTGTTCATCGCTGTCTTTGTTCTGAAGCACCCGACGAGGCAGGAGGAATTTGACAAAATGGGCCGGAGCATGCGCCCGATGTCCGGGATCGCGCTGGGCGGTTCCGCCCTTTTCCTCTTCCTGATTGGGCTATATCCGGAAGGGATCCCGACCCGGCTGGCCAACCTGTCCCTGCCTTTCCTTCACGCGCATGCGCCGGAACATGCGGTGCGTTATCTGACCGGCGCCAATCTGCTGGGCGCGGCAAAATCCCTGTTCATCGGGGCGGCGCTCTATCTCCTCGTCGTTCGGAAGTGGCTGGTGAAGCCGGATGAAACGGGCATCCCCAGATACGTGGACCGCTGGCCCGTATGGCTTGACGCTGAAGAAAAGCTGTACCGGCCGCTGCTTGCGTCATTGGTCAAATTGGGCACGCTTGTTTCCGCGCCGCTTGACTGGTTCATGGACAGGCTGGTTTTTCCGTTCCTTCAGAAGACAACCGCCGCCCTGGCTGTTTGTCTTGACGCTGTGGAACGCCTGTATCCCGCGATCAGCTCGGTGGCTACCTTCATCTCAAGGACGGCTGAGGTGGTCGTCGAAGGCACGGCCCTCTTCCTGATGCGCACGGTGTTCCGGCGAAACAGGGAAAGGCTGTCCACGGTACCGGTTGGCAACCGGTTCACCTATACGCTGGGGCGCTTCACCGACAGGCTTTCCTTCGGGCTGCGGCGTTTCTTCGGCATGAAGCCGTCGGAGAAACGCTACGTCATCCTGTTTGCCGCGGCCTGGGACACCGCGCAGGATACCTGGCGCCGCATCCAGAGAACGCTGTCATTCAGCCTGATCCTCTTCGCTTTCGGGCTGGTGGTCCTTCTGGCAGTCCTGCTGGCAAGGTAAGTTGATCCATCTTCAGTAAAAAGCAGCCGTTCAAAGGCTGCTTATTGCTTGTACTGGGCTTGGCTGTATGGACTATTCCACCGCTTCCCCCGTCATGGCCTGCCAGGCTTTGCGGATCGCGCGCTGGTTGGATGCTCCGTAATCAGGATCGTTGCGGTTGACTTCATCGGTATCCCGCAGGAAATGGATGCACAGGTGCCCGCCGAAGCCGTTCTCGCTGACCGCTCCGGTCAGGTGCGGCCGGTTGTGCATCGCTGCCAGCGTCCATCGCCCGTCAGGCAGATTGATATAGACTGTGTTGATGTTCCAGGATGGCATTCCGAATGCCCGGTTCATCAATTGGGTGTCGCGCCAGGTTGCCGGTTCCGAATCGGCGTGGTTGCCCATGGAGTAAAAGCGGATGGTGAAGCTGATATCGCTGGCGGGGTGATATACGGTGGCTTTCTGGCCGGCGGAAGCGCTCTTTTTCACATCGTTGAACCAGTGGAGCAGTTTTACCTGGGAAACAGACGGCCCTTGCCCCTTTCCCTCCGCCGCGTCCAGTTCCGCTACGGGCGTGCTGAATCCTTTGGCGCCGGGGGCATACAGTGCGGCTTGAGTCACCGGATTGGCGATCCCCGTGATGGGAAGCCCGTTTCGCTGCTGAAACCCGACAACGGCCTGATGGGTGGGGATGTCGAACCTGCCGTTGACGCTCAGTAGATAACCCAGGGCAAGCAAAGCCTGCTGCATGGCGGTGATGGCCTTGTCCGCTCCGTCAGTGCTGTCGATCCGTAGGGTGGCGTAGCTCAGCGGCGGGCTGTCCCCGCGGCGTGCGGCGGCGCTCAGGAGGACTGAAGCGCTCTGGCTTCCGAAGATGCCGTCCTGGGTCAGCGCGTTCTGTTTCTGAAAATGCATGACCGCCTGTTTGGTCATCTCATCATACGCGCCGGTGACCAGGCAGCTGTACTTCAGCGCGATCAGTCTGTTCTGAAGGGCTGTAACGTCATCGCCCTGATCCCCGATCCTGAGCGTGCGCGGAAAAAGATCTTGCGGTCCGGGCTCCGGCGCAGGCGTCGGACTTGGCGTCGGTGTCTGGGGCGGCGAGGGAACGGGGGTCGGGTTCGGCATCTGCTCAAAACGCAGGAATGACGCCATCACGTAGCCCTGTTTGCCCTGAAACAGGACCATGCACCATTCCGCTGTGCGGCTTAAGATCTGCAGCCTGGTCCCAAACGGGATCTGGCCGATGAGGTTGTTCTGCCCGGTCACAGGCGCGCTCCTGAAGTTCAGCGTGCGTCCATTGACGGTATTGACGATCCCCTCACCGACGACGGATACCGGCGGGGCAACGTCAGCCGTCGGCTGCGCTGTGGGCTTGGTTTCCGGGGCGTCATGCCGAAGGAAAGAATCCATCACATAGCCGGTCCTGCCTTGATAGCTGACCTGGCTCCAGGTCCCGGGGCGTGTCAGGACGGTGACCTGTGCGCCAAAGGGGATCTTCGCGATGACGTTGTTACCGTTGGACGCACTGTTTCTCAGGTTCAGGCTGCCCTTGTTCTGTGTGAAGACATATGCGGTCCGGGTATCAGAGGGTCCCCCGGGCGCGGGCGTCGGGTCGGGCGTCCCGGCGGCCTGTGTCGGAACGGGGTCCGCGGTCCCCTCTGTCGGAGCAGGCGTCACTGCCGGCTGCGTCGGAATGGGCGTGCCATCACCGAACCTCAGGTAGATTGAAAGGACGTATCCCGTTCTCCCCTGCCAGGTAACCCTGGCCCATTGACCGCTTCCTCCGTTGACCTGGACGGCATCGCCGAAGGGGATCTGCGCGATGACGTTGTTGCCGCCGGACGCATTGCTTCTCAGGTTCAGGCTGCCCTGATTGGCTGTGAAAACGGCCGCGGCTCCCTGTGCACCCTGGCTGGCCGGCGCAGGCGCTGGTGCCGGCCCTGCCTCAGGCGAAGTACCGGCGGATGGGTCGTTAAGTGGCAGAAACTGCGGGGCGAGGCGGTACAGCTCGCTCAGTGTCTGATTCCCCGCGAGTCCGTCAGCATACAGTCCCTGCCTGCCCTGGAAGTTCTTGACCGCAGTGAAGGTAAGCGGGCCGAACTTGGCGTCAACCTTCTCCAGATATCCCAAGTAATTCAGCGCTGACTGCATGGAGCGGACCTGCTCGCCCGACATGCCGGGCCGGACCGTCTCATATACACGGGCAGACGCTGAAAAAGCCGGCAGCATCATGCAAAGCAGGATGAGGGCCATCCTGCGGCAGAGGGGGGTCCTTCTTGTTTTTGGAAGACGGCGTTTACTCATGGGAGTAAAATACCATATTGTTTCCAAGTTGTAAATAGTTGTTACATTTTTATTACGATTTAATCCGACACATTTCATCCGTCACTGATCCTGCCAGCGCGGCAAACTGATGAAGGGTCAGCCGTTCCCCTCGGATGTCTTCCGGCAATCCGGTGTCAGAAAGGCAGCGCAGCGCTTGCTCCCGGGTAAATCCAAAAGCCTTGACCAGGTTGTTGAGCATGGTCTTCCTTCTCATCGCGAACGCTGCCGCGACGACCTGACGGAAGGTTCTTTCATCCTTCACACTGACTGCTGGCCTGTCCAGACAGGGCATGACCAGAAAGACGCTGTCGACCTTGGGAGGAGGCGAAAAAGCGCTGGCCGGCACACTGAGCGCTGCCCTGGGTGTACTCCGATATGCCGCGGCAACCGCCAATGGCCCATATGCCGGCGTACCGGGCAGAGCCATAACGCGCTGGGCCGCTTCCTTCTGGACCATGACGCTGATGCTCCTGATGGGCATGACGGAATGAAGCAGGAGGTTCAGGATGGGCGTGGTGAGATAATACGGCAGGTTCGCCGCCACGTGGAACGCGCCGTATCCGCGCATCAGTTCATCAAGGTCCAGTTTCATCACGTCATCCATGACCAGCCGGACGCCGGGGGCACTGCTCAACCGCTCCCGCAGGACCTTTTCCAGACGGCCGTCCGTTTCGATCGTGATGACGTTTTTGCAGCGCTCCGCGAGCGCAAGGGTAAACTCGCCCTGTCCCGCGCCGATCTCCAGCACGGTGTCCTCGCTGGTCAGCGGCGTCTGCTCCACCAGCTGCCTGAGAAACCGCTCGTCGGTCAGGAAGTTCTGCCCAAGCGAGATTTTGGGCTCAAATCCTTTGATCATCTAGGGTGTGCGCCGCGGCATCCTGCAAAGAGCGCTCTTGGATCCTCGGCCTGCACAGCGGCCGTTCCCATCACAAGGCGTGTCGCTCCCAGACGGGTCAAACCGAAGCAGTTCTCACCCGTTACGCCGCCGTCAACGCTCAGGACCCCGGAAAAGCCCGCCGCGCGAAGTTGTCCAAGCCTGTCCAGTGCTGACGCGATGATCTTTTGGCCGCCAAACCCTGGCTCCACCGTCATCAGGAGGATCAGATCACACATGGACAGGTATGGGAAGATGCGGGCAAGCTCCGTCCCCGGCTTGATGGAAAGCCCCGCCTTTCGTCCGGCCCCGCGGATGGCTTTCAGGAGGGCGGGAACGTCCTGTTCGATTTCCAGATGGATGGTGATCTCATCAGCGCCCGCATCGATGAACCCGCTCAGGTACCGCCCGGGATCGCTGATCATGAGATGGACGTCCTTTCTGACCGGGGGGAAGCGGGCATCCAGAGCCTTGACCATCCCGGGGCCGAAGGAGATGTTGGGCACAAAATGACCGTCCATGATATCCAGGTGCAGCAGGTCCGCCCCCGCGTCCAGCAGCCTTGTGACATCCCGCTCCACGTTCAGCGGATCGGCAGCCAGGATCGAAAACGCGATTTCAATCATATCTTCTGTTCCATTTCTTTCTTGTCGTCTCCAGCAGCGTTCTGTACCGGGACAGCCTGAGCGGACTGATTTCATTCATGTGCGACGCTTTCTCGACAGCGCAGTCAGGCTCCCGGTCATGCAGGCAGGGAGTAAATCGGCATTGCCCGCTCAGGGGTCTGAACTCCGGATAATGCTCCTTGAGCTGTTCGGGCGCCAGGTCATCAGGCAGCTCCAGCAGGCTGAATCCAGGCGTATCCAGTACGCATAATCCGTTTGATTCGATCAAGCTGATGTGCCGGGTGGTCTGTTTCCCCCGGCGGATCCGGCGGCTGATCTCGCCCGTTTCCAGATCGCGCCCCGTGAGCTTTCCGATCAGGGTGCTCTTCCCGGCGCCGGACTGGCCTGCAAAACAGCTCTGGTACCCTGTCATTTCCCTGTGCAGGGCGTCGAGCCCTTCCCCTGTTTCCGCGCTGACCGCCAGTACCTTCACACCGGATCTGGAGTAGGTTTCCCCTGTTTCAGCAGCCAGGCGCGGATCCAGCTCAGATTTATTCACAGCGATCAGGGTTTTGATGTCCTGGCGGGATGCGAAGACGATCAGTTTGTCCGCCAGCAGGAAATCAGGTTCCGGCTCAGGCGAGAGCACGATCACAAGCTGGGTGATGTTCGCGACCGGCGGCCGGACGCTGACGGAAACGCGGGGATGGATCTTTTCAAGCCACCCATGCTCTTCCATCTCGCCGGGGGTAAAGTCGACCCGGTCCCCTACCAGGGGCACTCTGCCCTCATAACGGAACCTGTTCCTTGCGCGCAGGATGAAGTCTCTCCCGCTTTCATCCCTGACAGTATACAGCCCGCCGCGCCCTTCGATGATACGCCCGATCATGTTCAGGTGCCGCGCGGTGAGACCGAAGGGCTCGGGACGACCGCGCCATCCGGCTGAACATAGATGACCAGGTCCACCCTGGCGCCTTCCGCCGCCTGTTCCCCTGCCACTGGCAGCTGGGAGGCGACGCGCCCTTGCTGATCCCTGGCATCCACCTGGATCTGGCTGACGTTGCCCGGCTGCAGCTTGGCACGCTTGAGCGCGTCCACCGCTTCGGCGTACATAAGTCCGTTCAGCTCGGGCACGACAGCCTGTCCGGCGGAGATGACCAGCTGCACGATGCCGCCCGCTTCAATAATTTCTCCCTCGGCCGGACTCTGTTCCAGCACGGTGCTGCGCGGCGCCGGATCGATGTCTTCCCGGATGATCAGCAGTTCGATCCCGATGCGCTCGGCCTGTGCCTTCGCATCATCAAGGCGGGCCCCTATGAACGCCGGCACCGGCTTTCTGGCCGATCCGGAGGACACCGTCAGCAGGATGACGTCCCCTTGTTTCATGATCTCACCCATGTCGATGCTCTGGGTGATCACCGTGTCGACCGGTTCATCGCTGCTGACGCGCACGCTTTTGACCTTGATTCCCTGGAGGCTTGCCTCACGCATGGCCCGCTCAAGCGTATAGCCGATCAGCAGCGGGGCGCGGGTCGTTTTGACGATGTCCCGGTAAATATAATACACGCCGGTCGCCGTGCCGGCGAGAAGCACGATGCTCAGCAGCAGAAGAAGCACGCGCTCACGGAGTCTGCGATGGCCGCGGAAATGGTTCTGTCCGCCGTTTCTGCCCGGTTTTGCGGTCTGAAGGGGTTCGGCGCCCGTTACCTTTTCCGGCAGCAAAGCCTCATGAAGTGCCTGCGCCATGAGCAAGGCGGAGGCAAACCGATCCCTGGGATCCTTTGCCATCGCCTTTCTGACGACGCTTTCCACCCGTGGAGACACGTCCTGGGCCAGCTCATGAAGCGGCCTGGGCTCGGCCTGAACGTGCTGCATCGCCACGGCGACGGGGCTCTCCCCCTCAAAGGGTACTTTCCCTGCCAGCATCTCATACAGCACGACGCCGACGGAGTACAGGTCCGAAGCGAACGTCGTGGTCTCGCCGCGGGCCTGCTCCGGGGAGAAATAATGAACAGACCCCATGACGCCCTGGCTGCCTTCGGATTCCGTGAGCGTGTTGGTTCCCACCATCCGCGCGATGCCGAAGTCAGACACTTTGATATACCCCTGCCGGTCCACCAGGATGTTCTGCGGCTTGATGTCACGGTGAATGACCCCCGCCTCATGCGCGTGCCTTAAGGCGGAGAGGATGCGGATGGCGATCTGCACCGCTGTCCCCTGGGAAAGCTTTCCGTGTTCGGCAATGATCTCCTTGAGCGTCTTTCCGTCGACAAACTCAAAGACCAGATACGGGGTGGCCGCGTTGTCGCTGATGTCCAGGAGGTTGACGATGTTGTGGTGGGACATCCGGCTGGCAGCCGTCGCCTCCCGCCGGAAACGGTCCAGGAACTCAGGGTTCGCCTGCAGCTCCTGCTTGAGGAACTTGACCGCGACCCGATGCCCGGTGCGCAGGTCCAGCGCCCGGTAAACAGAAGCCATCCCGCCCTCGCCGATCAACTCCTCCAGGCGGTAGCGTTCCATCAGCACCGTTCCGATCATCCCGCCACCTCAAGCAGGATCAGGGTGATGTTGTCGCGACCGCCGCCGTCCAGCGCCAGCTGAAGCAGGGTGTCTGCCGCCGCCTCAAGGGGCATCTGCATCGCAAGGAGCAGGTTCTCCTTCGTAGCATACTCCGTCAGGCCGTCTGAACACAGCAGCCATCGGTCCAGAGGCTGCTTGTCAACGCGGATGAGATCGCAATCCAGCGTCTCATCCGTCCCAACCGCCCGGGTGACGATATTGCGGTAGGGGTAATTGCGCGCCATCTCCGGGGTGATCGCGCCGGAGCGCAATAGTTCGCCGACCAGTGAATGATCGGACGTCTTCTGGGTGAGGATCCCCCCGCGGCATAGATAGGCCCGGCTGTCGCCCACATGCGCAAGGATCACGTATTCCCGGCCTTCCCACAGCGCTGTCAGGGTGGTCCCCATGCCGGACAGGCTGAAGTCATCCCGCTGCCGCTTCCAGATGAGCGAATTGGCAAGCAGGACCGCATCATTGAGCAGGCCCTTGTCAGGGGGGAGAGAGAGGTCCATCTCGCTGAGGCAGGCAACCGCCATGGCGCTGGCAACGTTTCCCCCGCGGTGTCCGCCCATGCCGTCGGCGACCGCATACAGCGGGAACGCGCCGCTTTTTGCCAGCAGTGAATCCTGATTGCTCTTGCGGATCATCCCGGTGTGGGTCCTGATGGCCGTGATCATGCTTTCCCTCCGTCCCCGTCCGGCAGCAGCGGCGTCTTCAGGCGCTGCGCCCTCAGCTGGCCGCAGGCGCCAGCGATATCGTCCCCCAGCTGGCGCCGCACGGTCACCGAAACGTCCATATCCTTCAGCTCGCCAAGAAACCGCTGCATCTCCGCCTTGCCGGAGGCCCTCAACCCACGCTCGGGCACATCGTTCAGGGGAATGAGGTTGACGTGGCACTGCATGCCCCTGAGCCTGCCGGCCAGTTCCCGCGCGTGCTCCGGACCGTCATTCACCCCCCTGATGAGGGCATATTCAAACACGATCCGCCGCCCGGTCTTCTTCAGATAGTCTTTGCAGGATAACAGCAGGCCTTCCATCGGAAAGGCGGACGCGACCGGCATCAGCTGCTTTCGGATCAAATCATTCGGCGCGTGCAGGGAAACGGACAGGGTGACGGGGAGACCTTCCCCGGCCAGCTTCCTGATGCCATCGGACAAGCCGCAGGTAGACAGGGAAATATGCCTCAGCCCGATGTTCAGACTGTCAGGAGAGGACACCAGGCGCAGAAAGCGGATGACCTGGTCATAGTTGTCAAGCGGTTCGCCGCTGCCCATCAGTACGATGTTGGACACTTTTTCAGGCATGGCCAGGCGGTTGGCGGTGTATGCCATGCCCAGCATCTCCCCTGCGGACAGATTCCGCTGCCTGCCATTCAGGGTGCTGGCGCAGAAGGCGCATCCCATCCTGCATCCGACCTGGGTCGAAAGACAGAGGGTGATGCCGTGGCGGTAGCGCATCAGGACGCCCTCCACGCAATGACCGTCGGAGAAACCGAAGAGCATCTTCTCCGTCCCGTCGTCTGAGGAGACATGGTGCTCAAGGACACGGGCAGGCTGTGCGACGGCGACCTCTTCAAGCCGCGCGATCAGCTCGCGCGGCAGGTTCGCCATCCCGTCAAAATCACAGCCCTTCACCAGCCAGCCGTTGATCTGGCGGGCGCGGAAATCCGGCCAGCCCAGGGCCCTGACAAAGGCGGCCAGCTCCTCCGGCGTCAAGTCTGTCAGCAGCGTCATGTCCTGTTCATCTCCGCCTTAGGCGCGCGATAAAGAAACCTTCCAGCCCGTCCCGGTGCGGCAGCAGCTGCAGCCCGAAGGGGCCTTTCTGTTCCCTGTATGTTGCGGGAATGGTTTCAGGCAGGTCATCCGGCGTGAACTCCGGATGGCTTTCAAGGAAACGTTCGATCTGCCGTTCATTCTCCTGGGGGAGGATGCTGCAGGTCGCGTACACCAGGACCCCGCCGGGCTTGACGTAGCGGCTGTTCACGGACAGAAGGGTCTCCTGCAGGGAAACAAGCGAGGAGAGGCCGTCCTGCGTCAGGCGGTATTTGATGTCGGGTTTGCTGTCCATCACGCCGGTCCCGGAACATGGGGCGTCCAGCAGCACGGCGTCCATCATCCCCTCAAACCGTTCCAGGAATACCGTGGAGTCTCTGACGGCCGGGCGGATATTGTACAGCCTCAGCCTTTCCGCCTGCGCGCGGATGAGGTCCACGCGGTGTTCGTGCACGTCCCAGGCATGGATGCGTCCGGTGTTCTGCATGCGTTCAGCCAGATAGCAGGTCTTCCCGCCCGGTGCCGCGCAGCAGTCCAGCACCTGAGCGCCGACGCCTGGCGCAAGTGCCAGTGCCGCCAGCATGCTGCCCTCCCCCTGGATGGAAAAGCGTCCGCTCAAAAAGTCCTGGTCCATGGCGATGTCAGACGCGCCGCTCACGCGGATCACGTTTGGCAGCCGCCCAGGGGTTTTCGCCCAGACCTTCCTTCTCAGCAGGGTCTCAAACTCAGCCTGTGATGTCAGGATCTCGTTTCTCCTGAGGGTGATGGCGTGGTCCTGGCTGCGGAACGCGATGATCGCCCTTGCCGCTGCTTCAGGATATCCGGACAGGATGAGGTCAGCCAGCCACTGGGGAATGGAATAGGTGACGCTCAGGTAATCCGCGTCCTCCTCCTTCGGCCAGGGAAGGTCATCGATTGAGCGGATCAGGGAGCGCAGCACGCCGTTGACAAGGCCGGTCATGTCCTCAAAGCCCATTTGGCGGACCAGTTCAACGGCTTCGTTGACCGAGGCGAAATCAGGCACCCTGTCCATCAGAAGGATCTGACAGGCAGTGAGGCGCAGGACGTTGAGCACTTTCCGGTCCAGAGCGGACCGGTCGCTGAGGAACTGGTCCAGCGCGAAATCCAGCCTGACCAGGTCTTCCAGCGTTTTATAGACGATGGCGGTGGCCAGCCGCTTGTCCCGCTGGGAAAGATTTTTTTGATGGAAAATCTCATCCAGCGACAGGGACGCATAGCCTTCGTCGATCAGGACGCGGTTCAAAACCTGCAAAGCGACCCGCCGGGCATCCATGGTGATGGCCGGCCGGGCCGGCTTGATGTCCTCCGGTTTTAGAGGCTGTGTCACCGGAGCGATGCGGGGCGCCTGGGCGGGAGCAGGCCTGCCGTATTGGCCCTTTGTCGTTGAAGGTCCGTTTCCCGGCTGGGATCCGGGCCTGGGGACAAATCTGCCCGTCCGGTCATCCTCACGCTTGCCAAAAGGTCTTGCTCCAGGCCTGGCTGACCCAGCGGGCCGGCCAAACTGCCGCCCTTCCTGCCGGACCGGACCCGTTTTGCTCTCCGTGTCCGCGTTATGAGGCACAGATTGGCTGTCAGGCTGAAGCGCGGGCTTGCCGTATGGGCCCCGGGGAGCTGTAGGCGCGCTTGCAGGCTTGAATCCAGTCCTGGGGGCAGCCCTGTCCGTCCGCTTGTCTTCCCGTCTGCCAAAAGGCTTTGCTCCGTGCCTGTCTGTGAACCCAGGCCGGCCGAACTGACGCCCGCCCTGCTTTGGATTGCCGGTTTCGTTTCCGTTTCCCCCGGCTGCGGATGGAGAGGATCCGTCAGGCAGAGGCGCAGGTCTGCCGTATCGGCGAGCCGGGGCATCTGTCATCGGAGTTCCATGAGGGGCGTTCATCGCAGGCCGGACGCTCTGTCTGTCCTGCCTGATATAAGAACCGGTCTTTGCGGGCGGCGTGCGCTTCCCGGAAAAAGCGTGCCCGCTGCGGATCGGTTTGCCATATGCCGGGCGTCCGCCTTTTCTTTCGTCCTGGTCATTCATCGCTCGCGCGCTCCGTTTCTCATCTGTCCGCCCTCAGGCATGGGGTGTCCCCGTAAAAAGTCTTCCGGCGGCATCGCTTTCCCGCCCGGGATCTGCATCAGAAGGATCCGCAGCGCGCCGTCCCCCGCCTTAACGATCAGGCCCTCCCGGGGATCAGCTACCAGGATCGTACCCGTCAGTGCTTGGACGGCCGTGCTTTCAGCCGCCGCCTTGAGGATCCTGACCGTCCCCCAGGGCGATTCGGAATATGCGCAGGGCCAGGGGTTCACCCCTCTGACAAGGTCACTGATGCTTTTAGCGGGCATGTCCCAGTCGATCGCGCCGGTATCGTGCCGGAGCATCGGATAATAGGACATCTCCTGTTCATCCTGCTTTCTCTTGGGGCAATTGCCCCCGCTCATCAGCCTGAGGGTATCGATCAATAGCTCAGCGCCGATCCCGGCCAGCCGAAGGGTCAGCTCCCCGGCGGTCTCCTCCGGTCCGATCTCTGTTTCCCTCTGCAGCAGGATATCGCCGGTATCGATGCCCTTGTCGGTGAGCATCGTGGTGACCCCGGTCCTGCCTTCCCCCTGAATGATCGCCCAGTTGACGGGGGATGAGCCTCTGTATTTTGGCAGCAGTGAAGCATGCACGTTCACCGTGCCCATGGGCGGAACGTTCAGTATGTCCTCTGAAAGGATCTGACCGAAGGCTGAGGTGACGCAGACGTCCGGCCGGAAGGCTTTCAGCACTTCCAGCCCTTCCAGGCGGATGCGCCGCGGCTGCAGGACGGGGATACCGTGCTGGAGAGCCAGTTCCTTCACCGGCGGCATGGCAAGCTTGCCCCCGCGGCCCTTCGGCCTGTCCGGCTGGGTGAAGACCCCCGCGACCTCATACCCCTCATCCAGCAGCGCTTTGAGCGAACGCGCGGCGTATTCCGGGGTGCCCATGAACACGACCCGCATCAGATCACCCTGCCTGTTCGCCCTGATGGCTGCGGTCCGTCTTCATCCTCATCGTCGAAAACCTCATGATCCATCAGATCAACGTAAAGCACGCCGTTGAGGTGGTCGATCTCATGCTGCAGCGCGCGGGCCAGCATGCCGTCCGCGCTGAGCGTAAAGAACTTGCCAGTCTTATCCTGCGCCTTCACGGCGACTTTTTCAGGGCGTCTCACGAATCCACGCCTGCCGGGCACGCTCAGGCAACCCTCGACCATGCCGCATTCGCCCTCGGCGCTGATGATCTCGGGGTTGATCAGCTCGATCAGGCCCTCTCCCACGTCGATGACGACCAGGCGGCGGAGGATCCCCATCTGGGGCGCGGCAAGGCCGACCCCCTGCGCCGCGTACATGGTCTCCGCCATGTCGCGCAGGATCAGCCCCAGGCGGGCGTCGAATTTCTTGATGGGATTGCTCTTTCCGCGCAGTTCCGGCGCGCCGATGGTGAAGATCTTTTTCCTGGACATGGTTCCTCCAAAATTCAATCAGGCAAGGCTGGCCGGGTTGATCTCAAGGCTGACCCTGCAGGGCCAGGGCTCCTCTGACAGCTCCTTGAGCAAAAGCAGGATCCGCCTGCTGTCAGGATGCTCCAGCAGTTTCATGAGCACCTGCGCGCGTGACAGCCCCATGATGCGTTTGATCGGCGAAGCGTCCTCCCGAAAGAACAATACGCGCCGCCGCAGGGACGGCTCTTCGGACATGATCTTCGTGATCCGTCTGTTCAGTTCGCCGGACACTTCCCGTGCCTGCTCCTCCCTTTCGGCCTCGCAGAGAAGGCGGATCATCATGGTGAACGGAGGATAGAGCATCCTTCGGCGCCTGTCGAACTCCTGTGTGAAAAAGCTTCGGTAATCCTGTCTGGCTGCCGCCCTGATGGCAAAATGGTCCGGCTGATAGGTCTGGATGATGACTTCACCGGGCATCTCTGCCCGCCCCGCCCGGCCGGCCACCTGGGTCAGCAGCTGAAAGGTGCGCTCCTCCGCCCGGTAATCGGGCAGGTTGAGGGACAGATCCGCCAGCACAGCCCCCACCAGCGTGACCTGCGGGAAATCAAGCCCTTTGGCGATCATCTGGGTGCCGACCATGATGCGCGCTTCGCCTGAGCGGAAACGGTCAAGCAGGGTCTGGTGCGCGTCCTTCCCGGAGGTGGTGTCCATGTCAAGCCTCAGGATCCTGATGTCCGGGAAATGTTTAGCCAGCTCCTCCTCCACCTTCTGCGTCCCCGCGCCGACAGGTCTTATAAAGGTACTGCCGCAGAAGGGACAGAGCTCTGGAATCGGGGTCTTCTGTCCGCAGTAATGGCAGTGAAGGGCGTGGTCCGCCTGATGCCAGGTCAGCTTGACGTCACACTGGGAGCAGGTGATGGCGCCGCCGCACTTGCGGCAGATAACGCTGGGCGCATATCCGCGGCGGTTGATGAACAGCATCGCCTGCTGGCCTGCCCTGACGCAGGCCTGGAGCCTTGACAGCAGGAGGGATGAAAACATTCCCCGGTTGCCCAGGCGCAGCTCCTCCCGCATGTCCACCACGCTGACCTGAGCCAGCTGGCGGGCATTGACCCGGCTGAGCATCTCCAGCAGCATATAGTCCCCGCGCTGCGCCTTGGCGAAGGACAGGATGCTGGGCGTCGCGCTGGCCAGCAGGAGGGCGGCCCCCTCCCGATCAGCCCTTGAGCGGGCGACGTCCCTCGCGTCGTAGCGCGGCAGGCTCTCCGACTGGTAGCTGGGCTCATGCTCCTCGTCGATCACGATGAGCCCCAGGTCCTTCACGGGAGCAAAAACCGCGGAGCGCGCGCCGATGACCAGCCTTGCCCTGCCCAGGCGGATCCGCCGCCACTCGTCAAAGCGCTCTCCGGGTGACAGGCGCGAATGAAGCACCGCCGCCACGTCCCCGAAACGCCCCCGGAACCATGACACCATCTGCGGCGTGAGGACGATCTCAGGGACCAGCACGATCACGCCCCTGCCCATCCGGAGGCATTCCCTGGCAGCCCTGATGTAGACCTCGGTCTTGCCTGAGCCTGTGATACCGTGAAGGAGAAACCGCCCTCTGCCCTCGCGGACAGCCGGGATCAGCTCGTCCAGCACCTCCGACTGCTCCGGCATCAGGATTGGATCAGGATCCATCCGGGCGGGGTCCGCATAGGGGGATCGGAAGACCTCTTCCTCAAACAACTCGACCAGGCCCATTTCCTGAAGAAGCCTGAGCGAAGGCAGGGGATCGCGGACCAGGACCTTCAGTTCAGCCACAGGATGTTCCAGCCTGTCAGAAAGGATATTGAGCAGAAGCCGGCGCTTGGAAGAGCGGCTGTTGGCTTCCAGCGCTTCTTTCAGTTCATCGCCGGGGATCAGCAGACGGGCGTTTGTCTGTGTTTTAACGCTGACGCGTCCGGCGCGCATTTCCGCGGGCAGCATGAGCCGGAGCGCCAGGGCCAGGGGGCAATGCTCGTCCCGGCTGATCTCCTTCGCCAGCGCGACCAGTTCAGGCAGGATCGCCGGATACTCTTCCAGCGGCTCGATGATCTCTTTCAGCCGGTCTATGGGGATGTCTGTGCTGTCAGAAAACCCGATCACGCACCCTTCCAGGGTCTGCCTGCCGAAAGGAACCAGCACCCTGGTTCCCAGCGTGAGACTCATCCCGCTTTTGACACAGTAGGTGAAAACGCGATCGGTGCTTGCGCTGGCGATGTCGACGATGACCTGGGCATAAGGCCCGCTGTCAGCCATTCGGCATCCCGCTCCTGATGCGCATGATCTCGTCCAGAAGTCGTTCCGCCGCCTCGCTTTTTGGAAGGAGCGGCAGTTCCGTCTGCCCCGACGCGGAAATCAGTGTGAGCACGTTGGTGTCAACGTCAAAGCCCGCTCCCGGCTGCGAAACGTTGTTCAGGGCGATCAGGTCAAGGTATTTGCTCTGAAGCTTTTTCTGAGCGTTGCCCTGGCCGTTTTCCGTTTCCGCGGCAAAGCCGACGAACACCTGGCCGGGGCGCTTCTTCATCCCGGCGGCTCGGGCGACGTCAGGCGTCTGCGTCAGTTCCAGCGTGAGGGGCTCCCCGTCGGCCTTTTTGATCTTCTGCCCCGATGGTACCTTGGGTCTGAAATCAGACGGTGCCGCCGCCTGGATGAGGATATCCTGCGCGGGCGCGAACGAAGTGACCGCGTCATAGAGGTCCTGGGTGGACGTCACCGGCACAAAGCTGACGCCGGCGGGCGCCGGCAGGCTGACCGGCCCGGAAACCAGCGTGACCTCCGCCCCGCGGTGTAGCGCAGCCTGTGCGATGGCATAGCCCATTTTCCCGCTGGAACGGTTGGTGATGAAGCGCACGGGGTCCAGGGCTTCCCTGGTCGGCCCCGCGGTCACCAGCACGCGCAGCCCTTCCATGTCCCTTTGGCTGTACAGGATCTTCAGGCAGGCATCGACAATGTCGATTGGTTCGCTCATGCGCCCGGCTCCAACGTCGGCGCAGGCCAGCAAACCGCCCTCCGGCCCCACTTGCCTGGCCCCTCGGGACAGGAGCGTCCGGAGGTTTTCCTGGGTCGCCGGGTGCTCCCACATGGCGGTGTTCATGGCCGGTGCTAAAAGAAGCGGCGCCTTCGTTGCCAGGGCGGTCGTGGTCAGCATGTCGTCAGCCAGTCCGTTTGCCAGCTTGGCGATCACGTTGGCGGTCGCCGGCGCGATGAGCAGCAGGTCGGCCTTCTTTGCCAGCGCGATGTGCTCCACTTCCCAGGCATGAGGCGCCTCAAAGGTGTCAACGGCCACCTCGTTGCGCGACAGGGTCCGAAGGGTCAGCGGCGTGACGAATTCGCAGGCATTCTTCGTCATTATGACGAAAACGCGAATGCCGGCCTTCACAAGAAGGGATACGACCTCGCAGGATTTATACGCGGCGATGCCGCCCGTGATGCCCAGGACAAGGGTCTTGCCGCCGGGAAACATTGTTACTCCTCATCCTCCAGGTTGCGGTGGTAGGTAATCAGCCCGCGCTGGATCTCTTCGATCGCGGCCGCGATGGGTTTGTTCTCTGTACCCTCGATCAGCGGCTGCGCCCCGTCCACCAGCTGGCGGGCGCGCTTGGCCACCATTTCCACCAGGGTATAGGCGCTGTCCGCCTTCTTGATCAGGGTCTGGATGCCGGGTACGTTAATCGCCATTGTAACTTCTCCTCATCGGTTCTTCTTCAGGGATGCTGGGATGATAGCGGAGCGTCCGCATCCGCTCCGCGCGGATGATGCACAGAAGGCGTTTGAACGCCATGTCAAGCTCATCATTGACCAGCGCGTAGTCATAATGGACGTAGCGCGCGATCTCCGCCCTCGCGTTGTCAAGGCGCTTCCTGATCTCCGTCTCGTCGTCGGTGTTGCGGGTGTGCAGGCGCTGCCTGAGCGTTTCGAAACTGGGCGGCAGGATGAAGATGGACACGCAGTTCTTGATCTGCCTCATGACGTTCATCGCTCCCTGCGAGTCAACGTCCAGCAGCACGTCAAGGCCGTTTTCAAGCGCGTCTTCCACAGGCTGCCGGGGGGTGCCGTATCTGTGGTCATGCACGGTGGCATGCTCCAGCAGCTTATCGCTCTTCAGCAGACTGTCAAACTCCGTTTCGCTGATGAAACGGTAATGGATCCCTTCCTGCTCCGTTTCCCTGCGGGTGCGCGTCGTCACGCTGACGGAGAAAATGATCGACTTGTCCTGCGCCACAAGCCGCTCGCACAAGGTGCCTTTCCCTGACCCTGACGGTCCGGAGATCAGGATCAGCATCCCCTTGCGGTCCGGTTTCTGTTTTTTGCCTGCCGAAACGATGTTTTCCCCCTTGCCGGGCAGCCCTTGCTTCATCACGTCACTCCACGTTCTGTATCTGCTCGCGGATCTTTTCCGCCTCACTCTTGCACACAAGGCCAAGCCTGGTCACCTGGAGCGAGGCGGACTTGGAGCAGATGGTGTTTCCCTCACGGTTGAGTTCCTGTGCCAGAAAATCAAGCTCTCGGCCGACAGGCGTCTGACTCCTGAGCAGTTCCCTGATCTGCAGGCAGTGGGCCTTCAGCCGGCTGATCTCCTCGCTGATGTCACAGCGGTCTGAGAATAGCGCGATCTCTTGCGCGAGCCGCTGCGGATCCGCCTGGACGTCCGGCAGGGTGGAGAGCCGCTTGAGCAGCTTCTCCTGCGCCTGAAGCGGCTGCTGCGGGGCGGCCGTCTCCAGCTCATCGGCCGCTGCTTCCAGCAGGGAAAGATGCTCCTCAAAAAAGAGTTTCAGCTGCTCCCCCTCGCGTTGTCGGTCACTGTCCGCAGCGTCGCACGCGGCCTCCAGTGCTTCCATCGCCGCCTCCAGCAGCAGGTCCGCTTCCATTTCAAGCGGCACCACGCTTAAAACCTCCGGCAGCATCATCAGGGTGCTGAGTTTCAGCGTGCCCTTGATCCCGGCCGCATCGGCGATCTGCCGCGCTGCCTGGGCATATTCCCGCGCGAGGGGCAGGTTGGCGCTGACCAGGGTCGTCCTGGCGCCCGCGGCGTCCAGGCTGAGGGAGAACTCGATCCGGCCGCGGGAAAAACGCTCACCAAGACGCTTGCGGAGCGGGATCTCCAGCGAAGTGACGGACTTGGGCAGGCGGACGGAAACGTCCAGAAAACGGTGATTGACCGTCCGGACCTCCGCCGTGACACCCGTTCCAGCCTTGGCCGACTGACCGCGGCCGTATCCCGTCATGCTCCTCATCCCATGCCCCCTCCCCGGTGAAAAGAGTATACCATGTTTTCCATCACCTGAAAAGGAGCGGACGGCTCGGGAAAGCCTGTGGGATATGGTTTCCTGAAGACTTTTCCGGCAATGCTTGACGCCCGGCTGACCCGGGTATATACTCTCGGCATCGCAGGGATGAGGGGGACACGCCCCCGGAAACCGCCAAAAGAGAGGGCGCGCCAAGGCTGAAAGCGAGCCCGGGAGAGGGATCCGGAAGGTACCGCTGCCTGACCTGGACGCGCGGCGCGCGATAAAGCGCTGAAAAGCGGCCGCCGCCTGACAAGGCGCGGCAATCAGGGTGGAACCGCGGAGAGACACATCCGTCCCAAGTTGGATGGGTGTTTTATTTATACCATGTCAAGTTTTTAGGGAGGGTCATATGCAGATCGTATACAAGGGAGAAAGCAGGAGTTTTGAAGAAGGCCGGAATGCCCTGGATATCCTCCGGGAGCTGGATCCCGACTCGCTGAAGACAGCCATCGCGGCCAGGCTCAACGGCGGCCTGGTGGAGCTGGCGCGTCCGATCGCTCAGGAGGGGGAACTGGTTCCAGTCGGCTTTGAGGATGAGGAAGCCCGGCACGTGCTGCGCCATACCGCCAGCCATGTGCTGGCCAGCGCGGTCAAAAACCTGTTCCCAAAGGCGAAGCTGGCCATCGGGCCCGCGATCGAGAACGGGTTCTACTATGACTTTGACGTCGAGGAGCCTTTCGCGCCGGAGGACCTGGGCAGGATCGAAAAGGAAATGGCCCGCATCATCAAAAAAAATGACCGGGAGGAGCGTTTCGTCCTGCCCCGTGCGGAAGCCCTGAAACTGATGGAGGAACGGGGCGAACCGTACAAGGTCGAGCTGATCCTTGACCTGCCCGAGGACGCGGAGCTGTCCTTCTACCGCCAGGGCGAGTTCATCGACCTCTGCGCCGGGCCTCACCTCCCCAGCACGGGCAAAGTGAAGGCTTTCAAGCTCACCAGCCTGGCGGGCGCCTACTGGCGCGGCAGCGAAAAGAACAAGATGCTTCAGCGCATCTACGGAACGGCATTCTTCAACAAGGAAGAGATGGAAACCTACCTTGCCCAGGTCGAGGAAGCCAAGAAGCGAGACCACCGGAAACTCGGGCGTGAACTGGACCTGTATGACATTCTCGACGAAGGGCCCGGTTTCCCCTTCTTCTACCCCAAGGGCATGATGCTGCGCAACCTCCTTGAGGAATTCTGGCGCAGGATCCACCGGGAGCACGGCTATGAGGAGATCAGGACCCCCTTGATCCTGAGCCGCGATCTGTGGGAACGCAGCGGGCACTGGGACCATTACAGGGAAAACATGTACACGACCCGGATAGATGACATGGACTTCGCGATCAAACCGATGAACTGTCCGGGCAGCATCCTCGCCTACAAGCGCAGGCTGTGGAGTTACCGCGATCTTCCGATCCGCAACGGCGAACTCGGCATCGTCCACCGGCATGAGAAGTCCGGCGCACTTCACGGGCTGATGCGCGTGCGCTGCTTCACACAGGACGACGCGCACCTGTATATGACCTACGAGCAGGCCAAGGATGAGATCATCGGCGTCTTCAAGCTGACAGACCTTGTGTACAGCACGTTCGGCTTCAAGTACAGGGTCGAGCTGTCCACGATGCCGGAAGACCACATCGGCACCCTTCAAATGTGGGAAAGGGCGACGGACGTCCTGAAGAGCGCGCTGGATGAAGTCAAGGTGCCGTATCAGATCAACGAGGGCGACGGCGCGTTCTACGGGCCGAAGATCGACTTCCATCTCCGGGACAGCATCGGCCGTACCTGGCAGTGCGGCACCATCCAGCTGGACATGAACCTGCCGGAACGGTTCGACCTGACCTATACGGGACCTGACGGGGAAAAGCACCGGCCGGTGATGATCCACCGGACCATTTACGGCTCAATCGAGCGGTTCATCGGCATCCTCACAGAGCACTTCGGCGGCGCGTTCCCGCTGTGGCTGTCTCCAGTGCAGGCACGCATCCTGACCATCACGGACCGCGCCGACGCGGCCGCGAAAGAACTGAGAGGGAAGATGGAAGCGGCCGGTCTGCGGGTGGAAATGGACCTTCGAAACGAGAAGATCGGCTTCAAGGTCCGCGAAGCGCAGATGATGAAGACCCCCTACATGCTGGTCATCGGCGACAGGGAAGCGGAAGAGGGCACTGTGTCGGTCCGGACGCGCAAAGGCGAAGCCATCAACGGCGTCAGCCACGACAGGCTGATCCAGGTCCTGCTGAAGGAAGCAGGCGGCAGGTCGCTTGAACAAAGCAAGGACTTTTGATCACTGCCCCGGCAAACAGACCTGAAAGACAACGCCCCGGCGCGCGCCGGGGCGTTTGTTTCCCCTTTTCAGATCATTGCCACCCTTCACGTTCTGGCATATACTGGGATGAGCAAATAGAAAAGGAAGGGTCGCCATGAAACCTTTTTTGTCGGAAGATTTTCTGCTCAACACCGATGTCGCGAAGCGCCTGTACCATGATTATGCCAGGGACATGCCGATCATCGATTACCACTGCCACCTGCCGTCCGAAGAAATCGCGGATGACGTCGGGTTCCGCAACATCGGGCATCTGATGCTGGGCGGCGACCATTATAAGTGGCGGGCGATGGCGGTCTTTGGGTATGACAATGAGTTCATCCGCACCTCGGGCGACAGGGATAGGTTCTTCGCCTACGCAAATGCCATGCCCATGATGGCGGGGAATCCCCTGTATCACTGGACCCATATGGAACTCAGGCGGGTATTCGGCATCACGGACGTGCTCAGTGCCGATACCGCGCAGAAGATATGGGACGAGGCGAATGAAAAGCTGAAGGACAAGGCTTTTCATGCCCGCGCGCTCATCAGGCGCTTCAACGTCCGCGCCCTGTGCACGACGGATGACCCCGCCGATCCGCTGACACACCACCGGGCCCTTGAAAGGGACGCCGGTTTCCCCGTCCGCGTGCTGCCCGCCTTCAGGCCGGACAAGAGCATCAACGTGGACAGGGACGGCTTCAGGGACTATATCGTGAAGCTGTCTCAGGAGTCCGGAGTGCTGATCTCTTCCGCGGAGGACGTCATCGCGGCACTGGAAAAACGGATCGGCTACTTTCATGACTGCGGCTGCAGACTCTCAGACCACGCGCTTGACACGGTTCCCTTCACCGGACCGGATGACGGGAAGGCCGACCAGGCTTTCCGCCGGGCGATGGACGGGCACAGGCCGGATCATGAGGCGGCAGAGCATTACCGGACAAAGCTGCTGGTCGCGCTGGGCGAAATCTACTCCCGCCGCGGCTGGGTCCAGCAGTATCACATCGGAGCCCTGCGGAACGTCAATTCCCGGCTTTATGGGAAGTTTGGCCCGGACACGGGGTTTGACGCGAACACGGACGCGCCTGTCGGAATGAACCTGGCCGGACTGCTTGACGCACAGGAAAGAAAGGGTGTGCTGCCAAAAACCATCCTGTACAGCCTGAACCCCGCCGCCAATTACACGCTGGCAACCATCGCCGGCTGCTTTCAGGGCGGCACCCCAGGCAAGATCCAGTTCGGCAGCGCCTGGTGGTTCTGCGACCAGCACGACGGGATGACGGAGCAGATGAAAGC
The DNA here is from genome assembly GCA_963169565.1 of Bacillota bacterium. Classification (GTDB taxonomy): domain Bacteria; phylum Bacillota; class Clostridia; order Christensenellales; family Aristaeellaceae; genus UBA6115. The sequence continues at coordinate 43,063 of CAUJDI010000020.1, forward strand.
ACTCTCCTCCATCGGGCTGATCAGTCAGTTCGTGGGCATGCTGACTGATTCCAGGAGCTTCACGTCCTATCCCCGGCATGAGTATTTCCGCCGGATCTTCTGTGATATCCTGGGAGGCTGGGTCGAGCGCGGTGAATACCCGGATGATGAACAAGCGCTTGAGAAAATCGTCAGGGGCGTCTGTTACAGCAACGCGAAGGACTATTTCGATTTCGGGCTGACGGATTAGTCTGCCCTTACCCGCTCCGGCACGCCCAGCAGACGCATATGCCGGGCGATGTGGCGCTCCAGCTTGTCCGCATAAAGCTCGGCGTTGGCGTCCCAGAGCCTGCAGAGCTGATCATGCAGCCATGGATCGCTCAAGATCAGGCCGTAGGTGATGTGGATGAGCTGCCGGGCGTTGTTGTCGTCCATCAATCCGGGCAGTTCATCGTCCGATAAAGTGCCCGGATCCGGGATCTTATTGAGGTTGGCTGAAACGTGATAATACGCGCGGGCTTCGTCAAAGTGCTTCAGCGCGAAGGCGTGCGCCTCGCGGTAGAGCGCGGGGTTCTTCTCCGCGCAGACGCGCATCGCCTCCAGCCAGTTGGTGCCCGCGGTCTTCACGTGGAACACCCCCCGGGTATGCCGGCCGATCGAAGGGAACACGCTGAATTTGTCAGAGCCGGAGTGCACGCTAATCTTGTAGCCGAAATGCCGCGCGATGGCGGCGTGCACACGCATTTCCCTGTCGAACTGATCCACGTCCCCGATGTAGTCGATGCCCTTCTGGAACTCGCCGCAGAAGCGGGGCGCGAGGGTCGCCATCCGGACGCCCGCGAGCTTCAGCTCACTGGCGGCAAAGAAATGCTGCTGCGGGGTGGTCGGCGTCGCGGTCTCATCGATGGAGATCTCAAGCTCCGCCCGATAAGCGCTGCTTGCAAAGAAACTCCACCAGACCTGCGCGGCGTAACGGACGGCCTCGCCGTAAATGTGCTGAGCCTTCGCAAGGTCATCCTCAGTAAAAACGATGCTGTCCCCATCCTCCAGCATGAAAGTCCTGTCCAGGTAACGGCGGCGCAGGTCCTCATTGAGTTCGGCTTTTCCGCCGTCGGACCTGATGTGCTCCGAACAGTCCAGCGTGATCATGCTGAAGCCGAGGTCCAGCGCGCCGCGCACCTCATCCATTGTCTTCAGGTGGTCCCCGTCAGCGCCGAAACCGTCCTGGTAATCTTCCCTGAACACCGCGAAGGTGGCGGCATCCAGCACATCCTTATATGTTCTTCCGGTCAGCTTCAGTTCCCGCATCGACTGCTGGGCCAGCACCGGGGCGGCGTCATATTTGCGGAACACGCGGACGTGGCCCGGGGCCGCGATCCCCAGCCTGTCCCCAACGCCGAAGCTGCGCTCCCTTCCCAAAACGGGAACAGGGGCCGTGAAAGGGAAATTCTCCCTGAGGTACTCCGCCGCTTCATGGTCGGCGGGACGCGTCTTGCCGTCGATGACCAGCACATCTCCCCCGTCTCCCCTGGCCATAAAGACCTTGCCATGCGCTGAGCGTGGATACATCATCAGTTTGCCCATTTATGCCTCCTTCCCTGCCTTATGTGCCCTTTTCCATGCATCCGGCAGGATGTCGATGGTGTTTTCGATCATTTCTCCAAGCATCCTTTCGGTGTCCATTGGGTCGAGCCTGAATGTCTGGGGATCGTTGAGCAGAACGTTCAGCGCAAGGTTCCAGTCGCAATTCATCGCGGCTTTCACAATGCCCAGCTGATTGAGGGAGTGGCGCGAGACCAGCGCGTCAAGGCCGTGCGGGAGCGGCCCTGAATACATCGGTGTGATCGCGTCGCGGGAGAAAAACGCGTTGATCTCAACGACGGCGTTCTCCGGTAAGTTGGGGATCTGGCCACGGTTGGGGATATTCACATTGGACACCATGTCCCCCAGCCCGAGCAGGGCCTTGAGCAGCAGGTGGCCCTCCTCCCCGGATTCCTTCATGTCAATGGGCTCAGCCCCTGATAGCAGCGCGGCGCGCTTTGCAAGCCTCTCTGACAGGTCCTTTTCCCGCCAATCCACCGTGGTCAGGCTGAAACCCCACTCCTTCGCGGTATTCTGGTCTTTCAGGTACCAGGGGGGCACAAACTCCGCCAGGTGCCGGTCACCCGCCGCCGCGATGAGGCCGTAGCGGCGGAAAAGATCGAACTTCACCCGGTGGGAGCAGTCAAAGTTGTTGTTCATCCAGTTGTCGTCCTTGCCCTTGAGGAATCCTGTCCGGAAGTACCGGTCCGCAAAGCGCCTGTACAGGGGGAAAATATCAAGGTCCTGATAGCTTGCGCTGTACAGGAAAGTGAAGTGGTTGATGCCCGTGACGCCGGTGCGGATGTCCTCCCGCCTGACCCCTTTGATGCCTTCCAGGTCCTCCAGCATCTCTGCCAGCAGTTTCTGCGTCCCGAAAACCTCATGGCAGCAGCCGAAGGCGCGAATGTCCGGGAAAACGGCATAAAGCGTGTTCATGCACACCGTCATGGGATTGGTGTAGTTGATGACCCAGGCGCGGGGGGCGTTGTCGCGGATGGCAAGGGCGATCTCCACGAACATGGGCACAGTGCGCAAGGCGCGCATCAGGCCTCCCGGGCCCACCGTATCGCCCACAGGCTGCCAGATGCCGTACCGCTCCGGCCAGTGCACGTCCGAGCGCATGTGCCCGAAGTGTCCGGGAAGAATGGAGATCACGACAAAGTCGGCCCCGATGAGCGCTTCCCTGAGCGTTCCGGCCACCTCATAGCGCCAGTGCGACCTGGCCTCCGGATGGGAGGAGATCATCTCCCCGATGCGGCAGTTCTTTTCCGCGGCGTCCCGGTCGATGTCGTAGAGGCGCACCACGCCCTCCAGCTGGTGATCCATCCCCAGATCCTTCATGAATCCCCACGCCCAGCCGCGGGAACCCCCGCCGATGTAGGCGACTGTCAGGCCACGAGCCTTCGGACAGAAACGGTCCATATGCCTTCCCTCCAGCGTGAAAAGTATTGATGAAAGGCCGCAGCGCCCATGGGACGCTGCGGCGCATGGTATAATTGCCCTCTGATAGCCTTACTTCTGGCTTGTGGCAAGGTAGGCGTCATATGCGGTCTGGTAGTATTCGATGTACTTATCAACACCGATGTTCTTCGAGTTGTCAAGGAAAGCCTGCCAGTTTGCGTCCGTGACCCCCTGGGTAATGAAGTTGGTGATGGACTCCTTCATGAACTTTTCAATTTCCGTGAACAGGCGGGACACCTCAACGGCTGTGTCGGTATCCATCCTGACCAGCTTGCGCAGGTAGTCATGGGAGTTCTTCTCCAGCACGCCGGCTTCTTCATACAGCGCGGCCTGGTTCTTGCGCTCAACGCGGTGCGGGGGCAGTTCGAAGATGTCGAAGTAGTAGTCTCCCGGGGCGAAGAACTGGCCATGGATGACGGGCACATACTGATACAGGCCATTGTCAGCGGGAACGAAGGCGACCTTGTACTTGCCCTCAGCGGTCTTTTCCAGGGGGGCGGGATCCAGCGGGCCGCCGGCCATCGGGCCGTTGACGCTGATCAGCATGGTTTCTGTCTCAAGCTGGGCGTCCAGCCAGCGAAGGGATTCCTTGACATACTTGTTTGTCGAGGTGATGGCTGCGCCAAACTCCGGGATTTCCAGGATCCTTGGCACCTTGACGCCATACTCGCTTGCCGGCGGAAGGATGTGCTTGAACTGCGGAGCAATGGTGGTCTGTTCCATGGCGGTGTTGATGGTGCGCAGGTAGGTGGTATAGCCCACACGGTCCGCGTTGACCTTGACGCCCCAGGCATTGGAGTCCTGCGTCAATGCTTCTGGATCCAGCAGGCCTTCCGTGTAGCACAGGTTCAGCCATTCCACAGCGGCGCGGAAACCTTCCATGTAGCCGGGGAAGATAACCTTGTTGTTGTCGTCGATGCAGGCATACACCCAGCGCTGCAGCGGCACGCCGAACATCGCGAAGTGGTTGTAGATGCCCTGGGTCTGGTGATAGACTTCCCCTGCCGCGGAGAAGGGGATCTCATCTTTCTGGCCGTTGCCGTTCGGGTCGCCGTCGCGGAAAGCGCGCAGGACCTCGGTCAGCTCATCCACGGTCGTCGGCACCTGAAGCCCCAGCTTGTCCAGCCAGGTCTTATTGATGAAGAAGGTGCCGTCATGGTTGATCCTTTGTGCGGTCAGGTTGCCGACGAAGTACATATGACCGTCGGAGGAGGGAAGGGAAGCACTGACGTTGTTCATGCCCAGGCGGCTGGAATAGTTGGGCATGTACTCCGCCAGGTAATCATCCAGCGGGATCAGGATGCCCTGATTGGGGCCATAATCCTCGACCATGTCCTTGGACAGGCCGCCGCGGATGATGATATCCGGCCAATCGCCGGAAGCGAGCATCGTGGTCAGCTTGGTTTTCCAGTCAGCATCCTTGACAGCTTCCCACTCGATCTTGATGTTGGTTTTCTTTTCCAGTTCCTTGTAGAACCAGAGGTTTTCAAAGTCGACCTGCTGGTTCTCAACGACCCACTGGAACACCCTTAAGGTGATGGGTTCCTGTACGATCGGGAACTCCGCGAGTGCGGAGAACGCTGAGAGCAGCATGAGCAGGGACAGCAACAGGGCTGCGAGTTTCTTCATGGTTTCCCTCCTTATGTCGTGTGTATCTTCAGCCGTCTCTTGACGGCCAATCCCATGGTTATCCCTTCAGGGAACCGATCATGACGCCTTTCACAAAATACTTCTGCATGAACAGGTAGAGCAGCACCGCCGGGCCAGTGGACACGACGATGGTGCAGTACTTGGCGACAGCCGCCTGCCGCATGGCGTCTGTCATGCCCTTGATATCGTCGGCATACGCGCTGAAAAAGGATTCGTTGGAGGTACTGGTGGTGAGTGTCGCGATGATTTCCCGCAGAACGGTCTGCAGGGGCAGTTTGCTGCGGTCGCGGATGAAGACCATGGCGGAGAAGTAGTCATTCCACCTGGCGACCCCATAATAGACGGACAGCACCGCGATGATGGTGCCGGACAGCGGCAGCACGATCTTGAAGAAATAGGAGAAATGATTCGCGCCATCAATCACTGCCGCCTCATACAGCTCGTTTGGCAGGGTCGACTGCATATAGGTCCTGGCGACCATGAGGTTCCAGACAGACACACTGTTGATGAGGATGAGGATGGCCCGCGTGTTGTACAGCCCAAGGTCCCGCACGTTGAGGAAGATGGGGATCAGGCCGCCGGTGAAGAACATGGTGAATACGATGATGAAGTTGACCAGCTTCTTTCCTGTGAACTTGCGGGAAAGTCCGTAGGCCCCCATCATGGTGACCGATACCGAGAGCAGCGTGCCAAAGAGAGTATAGATGAGCGCGTTGAAGTAGGAGTTCCACAGTTCCTTGTGCTTGAATACCGCCTGGTAGCCGATCATGGAAAAGTCTGCAGGCCAGATCAGCACCCGCCCGGCCAGGATGGCGTCCGGATCGGATACGGACGCGATGATGATGATCCAGAGGGGATAAAGGGTCAGGGCAAGCACCAGAATCCAAAAACCGAGGTTGATGCCGTCAAACAGCCGGTCCCCTCTGCTTTTGATAATGTGTCTGCCGCTGAAGGCTGTTTTTTTCATGTCCGGCCCTCTCAAAACAGGCTGGTTTCGCCGAGCCTGCGGGCGACCCAGTTGACTGAGATGATCATGAAAAAGTTGATGATGTTGACGAACAGGCCGATCGCGGCGGTGTATGAGAATTGGCCGCCCTGGATCCCCATGGTGTAGACGTATACGCCGATGATGTCCGAGGTGGACATGTTCCCGGATGTCTGCATCAGCAGCGCTTTGTCGGTGTTGCTGGACAGCAGGCCGCCCGCGTTGAGGATAAACACCATCACCATGATGGGCACCAGGTAGGGAATGTCGATATAGAGAATTTTCTGGCGCTTGTTCGCGCCGTCGATGGTCGCTGCCTCATAGATCTCCGGATCGATCGCGGTCAGGGCAGCCAGGTACAGGATGGTATTCCACCCCGCGTGCTGCCAGATGTCAGTGATGATATAAAGACTCCTGAACCAGGATGCCTCGATCATGAAGTTGATGGGCGTCCCGCCCAGCGCCTTGATCATATAGTTGACCACCCCGCTGCTGGGTGAAAGGAAGAGGTACAGCATGCCCGCGATGACAGCGGTGGAAATGAAATGCGGCACGTAGATCGCGGTCTGCGTGAACTTCTTGAACCGGGCGCGGTCAAGCTGGTTGAGCAGGATCGCCAGGATGATGGGAATGGGGAAACCCCAGAGCAGGCCATAAAGATTGAGCAGAAGGGTGTTTGAAAGCAGGCGGCCAAAGTAATAGGCGCCCATAAAATCCTTGAAGTTCTTCAGACCGACCCACTGGCTGCCGGATATGCCGTCGACAAAGCGGTATTTTCTAAAGGCGATCTGCACACCGTACATGGGAAAGTAATGAAAAACGATGAAATAAATCAGAACCGGCAGCAGAAGGACATAAATCTGCCAGTCCCGCGACACGCACCTCGCGATGCGGGTCAGCGGCTTGGGGTGTCCTGGAAGATTCAGCTCCGGCATTTTCAGTTTCATGTATTCCCCGTTCATTTGTTTTTGCCAAATGATATAATGTCCGGATTTCAACCAAATCATACTATATCATTCGGAATGATGCAAGGGGAAATTGAGCGATATGGATTATCTGGGATGTAGACAAATAAATACTGATATGGTTAAATGGAAGACAGGCAAAGGAGTGCTATTCCGATAAAACTGATGAAGCGAATGAACCCGCAGAGAGAGTGATTGGATGGCAATTCAAACGGGAGTTTCATTTCAGACAAACGATATCCAGCTTCAGCAAATCGTCAGCCTTGCTGAAACAAAGCTGAAAGACAACCTGAGGGTCTTCGGGGGACGCAGGGTGTTGGTGGAGGGAGGCGGCTACAACAAGATTTGGCTGGAGACCCAGCCGATGGGTGGGGAGATGTACGCCAAACGCGACATCGAAGCCGCGCTGAACAACCAGCTTCTCTTCATGGATCATCAGCGGGGGGATGGCCGCATGCCCGGCAGCATCATGGAGGAAAACGGGCGGGTGACCCCCCAGTTCAACAAATTTCAAGGTTTCTGTTTCCCCGGCCCCGCATTGAACATGTACTACTGGCTGGACAAAAACAGGGAATACCTGTACAGATTAAAATCATCCCTTGAAGGGTTCGACCGCTACCTCTGGGCGGTAAGGGATTCAAACGCCGATGGCATCCTGGAATCCTGGTGCGTGACGGATACAGGGGAGGACGGCGCAGTGCGCTACGGCGACGCGCCGTTCTGGTGGGAGGAGGAGACACCGCCTGAGGGCAGGTCGGTTGTGCCGATGGCCAGCATGGACTTTATGAGCTTCTCCTATGCCGCCCGGGAAACACTGGCGGCTATCTCCGCTATACTGGATGACGGCAGGGAGCGGTTCTGGCGAAAACAAGCCTTAAAAGTACGGCAAAAAATCAGGGAATGCCTGTGGGACAATGAGAAAGGCGCTTGCTATGATCGGGACAAAGACGGCCATATAATGAAGGTTCTCCTACACAACAACCTGCGCTGCATGTACTGGAACTCCTTCTTCCCTAACATGGCGGAACGGTTTGTAAGGGAGCACCTGCTCAATCCGGAGGAGTTCTGGACCCCCTTTCCCCTGCCCTCGGTCGCGGCAAACGACCCCTTGTTCCGCAACAGCCCCGGCAACGACTGGAGCGGACAGCCGGAGGGGCTGACCTGGCAGCGGGCGATCACGGCGCTTGAGAATTACAACTTCCATCGGCTGATCCCCATACTGGGAGAAAAACTGTTTGATACTCTCAAGCGCGAAAAGATCTTCACGCAGCAGTATGACCCCTTTACGGGCAAGGCTTCCGGCGGCAGGGATGGGTATGGGCCCACCATGCTGGCATTATTGGAGTACCTTTCCCGGATGCACGGTATCCACCTGAAGGGCGAGGAAGTATGGTGGGGGGTCTGGGGCAAGCGCGCGACGGAGTACGAACAGCGCTGGGCTGGGCATGTTTTCCGCCTGAAGTGCGATGGGAAACTTGCAGAGGCGCTGATTGACGGAAAAGCTGTGTTCACATCCACGCCAGGCATACGGATCGTAACAGACTATTTTGGGAAAATTGTCAAAAAAATACCGCTGGAATGAGGAGAAGCATGATTTCAAGGCATGATATCCAGATCAGGGATCCCTTTGTTTATCTGGAAGATGGAATCTATTACCTGTACGGGACGACCGACCGGGACTGCTGGAAAGGGCCGGCGGAAGGCTTTGACGCTTATGTGAGCCAGGACCTTGAGTCCTTTATGCCGCCGGTGAGGGTCTTCTCCCCCGATCAGCAGTTCTGGGGCAGGGAAAACTTCTGGGCACCTGAATTGCACCGTTACCGGCAAAACTATTACCTCTTCGCTTCCTTCAAATCCCCGGGCTGCTGCCGCGCGACCAGCATCCTCAAGGCAGACAGCCCGTTGGGGCCCTTCCGGCCCTGGGGGGATGAGCGGGTCACCCCGGATGACCAGGAGTGCCTGGACGGAACGCTCCATGTGGACGCCGACGGGAAGCCCTGGCTGGTCTACTGCCATGAATGGGTGCAGGAGGGCGGGGGTACCATCTGCGCCCGGATGCTGCGTCAGGATTTGAGCGGCGCAACGGGAGAGCCGCTTCTCCTGCTCAGGGCGTCTGACGCGGCATGGACCAAAAGGATCCGGCATTCCAGCGGGATCCAGGGGCATGTGACGGACGGGCCTTTCCTGTACAGGGGCAAAAAGAAGCTTTGGATGCTTTGGTCCTCCCTCAGCGGGAACGGTTACGCGGCAGGGCTATCCTTCAGCGTAAGCGGCATGATCGGCGGTCCCTGGGTACACATGGACAAACCGCTCTATCAGGGCGACGGGGGGCATGGCATGTTTTTCAAAGACATCAGCGGGGCGCTGAAACTTGCCCTGCATGCCCCCAACAGGACGCCGTTTGAGCAGCCGCATTTTATCTCCGCAGAAGACCGGGGTGATGAAATCGTTTTGCTGCATGAGGAGGAAGAGGGATGAATTGGATCCGTATTCGCCTTGACGGCCCCGGCGGGGTTTCCCTGCAAAAACAGACCTTGGAATCTGTCTATCTCAGTTCGATGGATTTTGAGCCGCAGGAGCGGCGGCTGCGCCTGATGCCCGACGGCGTGGTGGAGATCGCTTCGGAGGGTGTCCCTTTCATGGTGCACGCGAAAATCATGCTGCCGGCATACGGGACCATCTGGGTCGTCGCTGATAACCTGGGCGAAGGATATACCGGCGGCTTCGTGGATTTTGTTTCAGAAGCAGCCCGAAGTTATATCCGTATGGCGGAGGGATACGCGCAGGGTTTGGCCCTCCCGCCGGAAGCGCAGGGCCACCTGCTGGCCGCGAAAGAGTTTGAGCACCTGGCCAACCGCGGGCAGAGCACCGGGGAAAACCGGCTGTTCTCCCTCTCCCACGCAGTGTATGCGGCGGAGGCGGCCCTGTTGGAGAAATCGCGGCAAAAGCTGAGCCTTTCGGCAAAGGGGGATATCAAGCTGGGCTGCAATTTCTTTCGTTTCAACTCTCCAAACGCGCGATACGCCAAGTTTTTCACAGGGCTGTTTGACTTCGCCACCCTTCCCTTCTATCCGAACCGCACCGTCCCTGAGGAAGGGCGTTATGAATACGCCTACATCGACAGGGCGCTGGATTACCTGGAATCAAAAAACATCACGCCCAAAGGGCACCCCCTGTGGTTCGGGCACAAGGAAGTCAACCCGCCCTGGCTCCTCGGGCAGGATTACCCCGCGCTGCGCAGGAACGCGCAGGCGATTGCCGCCCATCATGCCAGGCGGTACAAGGGGAGGATCGATATCTGGGATGCGATGAACGAGGCGCATGACTGGGCAAACTGCTTCGAGCTCAATCATGAACAGCTTATCGGTCTGACGCAGGCCTGCTGTGACAGCCTGAAGGAAGCAAACCCGGATTCCACCGCCATCGTCAACGTTTGCCTGCCGTTTGCCGAAAACGTGGCCGGGCGCTATACCTGCTACGGCTCACTGCCGGAAAAGCTGCTCTCCCCCATGGCCTATTTCAGACGGCTCATGGACGCGAATGTCACCTTTGACGCAGTGGGCATCCAGCTGTATTTCCCGGCCAGGGACATGGTCACCGTTGACCGGCTGCTCACAATCTATGAAGGATTCGGCAAACCGATCCACATCACGGAGATGGGTGTCCCCGGCGGGAGTCGGGGCGGAGCATCCTCCTCCGGCAGTGACTGGGCGCAGCTGAGCATGTCCGAGGGCAGCTGGCACGGCGGCTGGAATGAAAAGACCCAGGCGGATTGGATGGAATGGTTCTATACCATCGCCGCCGCAAAGGAAAGCATCAAAGCGCTGACCTGGTGGGATTTCATCGAGCCTTCCTTCTCCGGCAACGGCGCCTTCCTGTATGAGGATGAGAATCCCCGGGAGATCCTCTTCCGCCTCATCGCGCTCAAAGACAAGATCCGCCGACCGGGCTCGTCCTGCGAGGCTACATGATCCTGTTCTTCCCTGCCGCTTTAGCCAGATAAAGGTTTCGGTCCGCCTGCTCGATCAATTCTTCGGCGTCCCCGCCCCCGTACTGCTTCAGGCCGCCGCTGACAGTGATGCGGATGTCGCCGAAAAACCGATGTTCCTCAACGGCTGTCCTGATGCGCTCGGCGATCCGCAACGCTCCGGCTTTGTTGGTCTGGGGCAGGATCAGCAGGAACTCCTCGCCGCCATACCTTCCAAAACTGTCCCCGCTGCGGATGATCGTCCGCACCAGCTCGGCAAAGCCGGTCAGCACCCTGTCCCCAAACAGATGTCCCCTGGTATCGTTGACAAGCTTGAAATCATCAATATCAAACAGCACGATGCAGAGGTCCCCCTGTGACTTCTGAGCAAGCGACAGATCCCTTCGAAGCATCTCAAGGATCGCGCCATGGTTTGCGACCCCGGTCATGCTGTCCAGCATCATCTGCTCGGACAGGAACTCGTTCTGCCGCTCAAGTTCCTGCTGCGCCTTTTTCTTTTCAGTGATGTCAAACACGATCCCCGCGACAAACAGCGGTCGGCCGTTTTCATCAAAAGCCGTGACTTTACCCCGGTCGTAGTACCAGAGATAGCTGCCGTCTTTCGCGCGGATGCGGTACTCCACCTCATAAACCACGGAACGCCCCTGCAGATGTTCCCTCATCGCGCTCATGGCGGTCTCATAGTCATCAGGATGCAGAAGGCCGGTGAAGAACTGGAACGGCACCTGTCTGGGCACCTCGTTCAAACCGTATCCCAGGGTCGTGACCTTCAGGGGATTGAAGGTCACCTGGTTGTCGGCAACGTTCCAATACCAGTGACCCAGGTTGCCGCTCCAGGCAAAATCCAGCGCGGCTTCCTGTTCCCTTTCGGTCAGCAGCTGGTTGTTGAGCAACTCCAATGACTCGATCCTCCTGATCAGCTCTTCCCTTGTCAGATCCTCATGACTCATATCAGGCTCCTTCCCCTCCCTCAGGAGAACGCTCTGTCCGGCGCATCATCCGCTCCCTGGTCAGGCCGTATCCTCATAAACGCGAACCGTCACATCCGTTCCTGCTCCTGCACACCGACCTGATATCCCGAACCGGGAACGCCGGCAGAGAGGAACAGGGCATCAGGAGCGCAGGCTACCGAACCAACCTTTTTATTCATTCCCTCCTGCCGTCCCGTGGATCCCATTCGGATCATGTTCCCTGTTGAGCAGGTCGACAAAGAGATTCGCAAGGTCCGGGTCGAACTGAGTCCCGGCGCAGCGGGCGATTTCATCGATGGCATTTTGGCGCGGGATCGCGGCGCGGTAGATCCTGTCCTCCGTCATCGCGTCAAACGAGTCCGCGAGCGCCAGGATCCTTGACAGCAGTGGGATCTGCCCCCCTTTGAGCCCACCCGGATACCCGGTCCCGTCCCATCGCTCATGATGGTGCAGGATGTATTCAGCGATGTGCTCAAGCTCAGGGGATGACTTGATGATTTTATTCCCGATTTCCGTATGCTTTTTCATCAACTCCCATTCCTGGGGAGACAGCTTGCCGGGATTGTTCAGGATGCTGTCGTCAACTCCCACCTTACCGATGTCGTGCAGCATCGAAAGCAGCTCCAGGTCATCAAGGTTCTTCTGTTCAAATCCAAGCTTCACCCCCATCATCCGGGTCAGGCGTATCAGTCTTTTTCCATGCTCCTCTGTTTCCTGGCTCCTGGCGTACAGGGTGGACATGATCGACGAAACGATGGCGCTGTGCACGCTGCTGCGGTTGAGCAGTTTCCGGTGGAGAAGGCTGTCTTCCGCCATCTTCATCGTGTTTTTCATGCTTTGAGCATGACTGCTCTTGATGCCGTATCCAAAGGACAGGCTGACGCTGTGCGGCGTATGGTTCTCCGACCTGCGGTAATGATCCAGCGCACACTCGATGCGTTCGATGAATTCCCTGGCCCGTTCGCTGTCTGTGTTCGGCATGAGCACCGCATACTCATCCCCGCCGATGCGGCCCAGGATATCCTCCGCTCGGCAGCAGCTCTGGATGACCTGCGCGATATCGCTGATGATCCGATCCCCGATCCTGTTGCCGAACGCGTCGTTGATCAGCCGCAGGCCGTCGATATCACAGATGACAACGGAAAGCGGATGTGAATCCGGCCTGTCGAGATGCTCCACCTGTGCCTCAAACGTTCTCCGGTTGAGCAAATTGGTCAGAAGGTCGCGTTCATCCAGGAACCTGACCTGCGCTTCCCGCTTTTTCTGCTCGGTAACGTCAATGATGATGCCCTCGATCGCCTGAATGCCTCCGTCATCGTTATAAACGCCCTGTGCCAGGTCAAGCGCCCATTTGATTTCGCCGTCTTTGGTGATCAGTTCGTATTCGCACTTGAATTGATCCCTGCGTGTCAGCACCCTCTCCCATTCGCTCCAGATCAGCTCCCTGTACTTGTCCGGAAGCAGTCTGTTGAACGTCATCTCCGGGTCCGAGGTCAGGTCATCCGGGTGATAGCCGGTCAGCGCAAGGCAGCCTTCCGATGCGAATTCCATCCTCCTTTCCCTGCCGATGCCGCAGCGATAAGCCATGCCCGGCAGACGGGCGAGCAGCACCGCCTTCTTCCTCTCGCTTTCCTTGAGCGTGCTTTCGATCTCCTTGCGCACGGAGATGTTTTCCAGCAGGCACAGATGGGCCGACTGTGACGTGTAGCTGCCGATCAGGTGGGAAATGTGCATATTCGTCCATACATATGACCCGTCAGGCAGAAGGAAACGCTTCTCAAGCGAGTATCCGTCGATTTCTCCGCTTTGGAACCGGGCAAACAGATCCAGATCCGTCTGAAGGTCATCCGGGTGGGTGATCTCAGTCCATTTGATCCTGCCCAGTTCCTCGCTTGTCCGTCCGAGGATGTTCATGAACATGGGATTCAGGCTCATGCTGCTGTATTCATGCATTGTGACAAAGTTCTTGTCATCGACAACGGCGATGCCGATGGGAGCCTGCTCAAACACGCTGCGGAACAGGGCTTCGTTCACGGCTGTCTTGATGCTGATCTCTTTCAGGTGGGTATTCTGCCTCCAGATGAAAAGCAGCGAGAAGCACAGGAACAGGAACACGACCGCCAGCACCAGGCTGGGCGTCATGCGGGTCCGCAGGGCTGCCTGCCAGTCGGAGATGGGGATATCAAGCCCCAGTACCGCAATGACACCGGCTCCGGAAGGATCGCTGATGGGGACCATGGTGCTGATCCACGTCCCCCATCTGTCGATCGACGGATTGATGACAACCGTCTCCCCTGAAAGGAAGGGATGCCGGTCCTCCTCCGTCGCTTCCCCATACACCTGGCCGGGCGGGGAATAATCCGGCGAATCCTCAGGTTCCGAGTCCACCAGAAAGATGATCTGCCCATCCCGCATGCCCATCAGATAGGCGAAACGGATCGGATTGATCGCCTGAACAAGCCGTGTCAGTGTCTGCTTGGTCAGCAGGTAATCCTGCTTCCCAAGATCCTCCGGGCGGCCTGTCAGGTGCTGGATGTGTTCGGGATGCAGCATCGCGCCGATCGTCTTTGCAGAATTGACCGCATCCCTCTCAGCTTCAGACTGATAGAGGTCCCAGGTGATGCGCAGATAGCCGCCGCAGATCGTCAGAAAAATCAGAATGAAGCCGGCCAGCACCGCAGCCCTGCGTGTCCTGGAGGTTTCCGTCTTCACGGATCGATGCCTGGATGGGCTTCCGGGAAGAATCATTCTGTTACCCCTGATTCATCGTGATAGCGGCCGGATAAATGACAGTACAGGAACGAGTTCCACAGCCGGATCAGCTCGAGGTCCTCCGGTGTCCAGTCGGCAAAGACAGCGTTGAAGGTATTGTCACTGATGAATTGCCAATACGCGGTCAATGCCTGCTCAAGGGGGAGGGCGATGACGCCCTGGGCAATGCAGCGCGTGATGTAGGGAAGGATGTTTTCAGTTTTGCTGTTCTGGTTCCTTTTCAGGATATCTGAGATATCCTCCCTGAGTTCCAGCGGCGGAAACAACTTGCAGCGCAGGAAGAAGCGGGTCTCCTCCTGATGGGCGATGACATAGCGGATGGAAAAGACAAAATAGTCGCGCAGATACTCCTGTGCGCTGCCGGCATATGCATCCGTCAGCCTGCCGGTCATGAAGGGTTCCAGAAGGCTGTCAGCCAGCGAAAGGAACAACCCCTTTTTTGAGTCGAAATGATAGTACAGCGTCGTCAGTTCAACACCCGCAACCCGGCAGATCTGCCTGATCCCGGAAGCCTCGTAGCCCTGTTCCAGGAACAGATGAAAAGCGGCATCGGCAATTTTTGCGGCTTTTTCGCTGTCAGGTATGCCTGCCATCAGGTCTCCTTCATGGAATGTCTGATTTGATCATGACGGGCAGATGCTTCATCCGTCAACGGTCCGTTCCTCTCCGGTTCTGTCGCGCTTCCTGCGCCTGTTACGATGTTCTGTTATAACAATCGTTGGTATCAATATACAGCCGCACCCCCGCGAAGTCAAGGCAGCGGCACAGGAGCCTGTCCGCATGCCCGGAAAAGAAAAAACGCTGATTCCCTCAGCGTTCTCCTGCTGGCACCCCCGACGGGATTCGAACCCGTGTTGCCGCCTTGAGAGGGCGGTGTCCTAGGCCGCTAGACCACGGAGGCAGATGGCTGGGGAACTAGGATTTGAACCTAGACTATGCGAGTCAGAGTCGCAGGTGCTGCCGTTACACCATTCCCCATCGTCAGACAGCGCGAAAGTCATTATATCCAGCGGCACGGAGCGTGTCAAGCCCGAAAAGCGCCGATTTCCTGTCTTTGACCGCGGAGATGAGGGCGTTTCCGGCGGGATCATACAGCAGGACAGTCATCTTGTGTCAGGTCAGGTCGTCCGCTGCTCGATCATGCTTTTCACCTTCATCAGGCGGGTCAGTGCGCTGCGTTCATTTTCTTCCAGCTTCATGGTGATGTATCGGATGGTGTCCTCAAACTGGGGGATCATGACGTATTCCAGCGCGTTGACACGGCGGCGGGTCTTCTGGATCTCGTCCGCCAGCAGGATGCAGGTTTTTTCCGTCTCGGCCAGTCTGATCAGGTTTGGCAGGGCGTTGGCGATGGTGGTGATCGCATTGTCCAATTGGGCGGAGGTATCGGCCATCCCGTAAGGAAGCCTGGACTTGCTGAGGCTGCCTTCAGAGATGTGATACTCCGGCACGCGCACGGAAAGGATGCTGCGCTGCCCCACCGTGATGCTTGCCTCCCGGGCGGGATACAGCAGGGCCTGGCGAAGCGCTCCGGGCTCCATCACCGCGCGGGCGAGCGCGAAATCCATCAGCGCCTCGCCCAGCTCCTCTTCCACCTTCGCTCTGAGGACGTGGTTTTCTCGGACCAGGATGATGAAACGGCGTACCAGCTCATCCCGCTTGTCCTTGAGCAGCTTGTGCCCGCGCCTGGCCGTCGCCAGCCGGCGCTTCATCCCGGTCAGCTCCATGCGCGTCGGATTCACGTGGAGGACAGCCATTTACGCTTCCTCCGTCCCGGATTTGGGCAGGAACTCGTCCACCATGTCGTCACGGATGCGCTTGAGCTCTGTGCGGGGCAGCATCTTCAGCAGTTCCCAGCCCAGGTCCAGCGTCTCCTCGATGCTGCGTTCGGTCTGGTAGCCCTGGGAAACGTACCTTTTCTCAAAGGCATCGGAAAAGGCCGCGAATTTCTTGTCCATGTCCGTCAGCGAGGCTTCGCCCAGGATCACCGCCAGCTCCTTGGCGTCCTTGCCGCGTGAGTAGGCCGCAAAAAGCTGGTTCATCGTCGCGGCGTGGTCCTTGCGGGTCTTGCCTTCGCCGATGCCCTTGTCCTTCAGGCGGGACAGTGAGGGCAGCGCGTCGATGGGCGGGGTGACACCCTTGCGGTGCAGCTCCCGGCTGAGGATGATCTGACCCTCAGTGATGTAGCCGGTAAGATCCGGGATCGGGTGGGTCTTGTCATCCTCCGGCATCGTCAGGATGGGGATCTGCGTGATCGACCCCTTCTTTCCGATGATGCGCCCGGCGCGCTCGTAGAGGCTGGCCAGGTCTGTGTACAGATAGCCGGGGTAGCCTCTGCGGCCGGGCACTTCCTTGCGGGCGGCGGACACCTCCCGGAGGGCTTCGGCGTAATTGGTCATGTCCGTCAGGATGACAAGCACATGCATGTCCTTTTCGTATGCCAGGTATTCCGCCGCTGTCAGGGCCATACGCGGGGTGGAAATGCGCTCAACCGCCGGGTCGTTGGCCAGGTTCATGAACAGCACTGCGTGCTCGATGGCGCCGGTCCGCTTGAAATCGCTGATGAAGTAGTCGGCTTCCTCAAAGGTGATGCCGATGGCTGCGAACACGACGGCAAACTTGCTGTCCTGTCCAAGCACCCTGGCCTGGCGGGCGATCTGCGTAGCCAGCTGAGCGTGCGGCAGGCCGGAGCCGGAAAACACCGGCAGCTTCTGCCCGCGCACCAGCGTGTTCAACCCGTCGATGACGGAGATGCCTGTCTGGATGAATTCGCTGGGATAATCCCGCGCGGCGGGATTCAGCGGCGTGCCGTTGATGTCCATCCGCTTGTCCGGGATGATCGCAGCGCCGCCATCCTTGGGGTTCCCCATGCCGTCAAAGACCCTGCCCAGCATGTCCATGGACACGGACAATTCGATGCTGCGCCCCAGGAAGCGGGCGGTGCTGGTGTCCATGCGCAGGCCCTGGCTGCTTTCAAACAGCTGCACCAGCGCGGTGCTGCCGTTGACCTCAAGCACCTTTCCCCGGCGGATCTGCCCGCTCTGCTCGCGGATCTCGACCAGCTCGTTGTACGTGACGCCCTGCACGTCCTGCACCAGCATCAGCGGGCCGACAAGTTCACGGATGGTCCTGTATTCCTTGAGCATCTCAGTTTCCTCCCCGGTTGATCAGGGCGCTGGCCTGCCGGGCAAGCTCCGCCTCGATTTCGTCAAAGTATCCCAGCGAATCCTCCGGAATGTACTTCGCGCGGCCGATGCGTTCGCGCACCGGCATATTGATGACGTCCGACAGGTTGACCCCGGCGTCCAGCGCCATCTGCGCCTTCACACCGTATTCCAGGATCAGGCGGAGCATCAGGAATTGCTTTTTCAGGGAAGTATAGGTGTCGACCTCGTCAAAGGCGTTCTGATGCAGGTAGTCTTCCCGGATGGACCGGGCTGTCTCCATGGTCAGCCTGTCTTTCCAGCCCAGCGCATCGGTGCCGACCAGGCGGACGATCTCCTCCAGCTTACTTTCCTCCTGAAGGATGCGCATGGCGTTGCCGCGCAGCTCATTCCATTCAGGGGATACGTTGTCGATGAACCATTCGTTCAGGCTGTCGGTATAGAGCGAGTAGGACAGGAGCCAGTCGATCGCCGGGAAATGGCGCTTGTAGGCCAGCTGAGCGCTCAGGCCCCAGAATACCTTCACTATGCGCAGCGTCGCCTGGGAGACCGGCTCTGAAATATCGCCGCCGGGGGGCGAAACGGCGCCGATCGCGGTGATCGCGCCGATGCGGCGGTCGCCGCCCAGGCAGCGCACCATCCCCGCGCGCTCATAAAACTCAGCGATCCTGCTGCCAAGGTAGGCGGGGTAGCCTTCCTCACCAGGCATCTCCTCCAGCCTTCCGCTCATCTCCCTGAGCGCTTCCGCCCAACGGCTGGTGGAATCGGCCATGATGGCGACCCGGTAGCCCATGTCACGGAAATACTCGGCGATGGTGATGCCGGTATAGATGGACGCTTCCCGCGCGGCGACAGGCATGTCCGACGTGTTGGCGATCAGCACGGTGCGTTTCATCAGCGTCTCTCCCGTGCGGGGATCGTGCAGCTCCGGGAACTCCTTGAGCACGTCGGTCATCTCGTTGCCGCGCTCGCCGCAGCCGACGTAGACGATGATGTCCGCCTCCGCCCACTTGGCCAGCTGATGCTGAACGACGGTCTTGCCGGAGCCGAATGGTCCGGGGATGGCCGCGACCCCGCCTGACGCGATGGGGAACAGCGTATCGATGACCCGCTGACCGGTGACCATGGGCGAAGACGGGGAGAGCTTTTCGGCGTATGGCCGACCGCGGCGGACAGGCCAGCGCTGCATCATGCTGACCTCGTGCTGCTTCCCGTCATCGCCCTGGATGACGCAAACGGGATCCGTGACCCTGGCTTTACCGGTGTGGATGGATTTGATGACGCCGGATATGCCCTCCGGCACCATGATGCGATGCTCGATCACCGGGCTCTCCTGCACGGCGCCCAGGACGTCCCCATGAGCGACCTTGTCGCCAGGCATCTTCCGAGGGACGAAATCCCACTTCTTCTCACGGTCCAGCGCGGGCACCTCGATGCCCCGGGTGATGCGGTCTCCGGCCTGCCCGCGGATGACCTGGAGCGGCCGCTGGATGCCGTCAAAAATGGAAGCGATCAGCCCCGGCCCCAGCTCCAGCGAAAGCGGCGCGCCGGTGGACTCGACAGGCTCGCCCGGGCCCAGCCCGCTGGTCTCCTCATAGACCTGGATGGACGCGCGGTCGCCGCGCAGCTCCAATATTTCGCCGATGAGGCGGCTCCGGCTCACGCGGACCACGTCAAACATCCGCGCGGAGGACATCCCTTCCGCTACGATCAGGGAACCGGCAACCTTGATGATCTTGCCCTGGGCCATGAGAATTACCCCTCGTTTCCTTCTTGATTGACCAGAATGTCCGCGCCGATGGCCTTGATGACGCTCTCCTTCACGCGCTGTGCGCCGTATCCGTCGCTTCCCCTGATGCCAGGGATCGGAATGACCGCCATGCCGGACATCTGATCGTACTTCTGCATGGCTTCAGGAACCAGACGCGCCGCTGCCTCGGTGATAAAAACGACCGGGACCCCGTCCTGATATAGCCGGTGCAGGCCGGCAGTGATCTGATCAGCGGTGATCGCGGGTACCGCGGAAGCGCCGATGGCTCTGAAGATGAGGATGGCGTCCTCCTCACCGATCGCGCCGATCCGCATCGGTTTACCTGCCATACGCTTCACGCAGCCTTTCGCGGATGATTTCCTGCGGGAATCCGTTGAGTTTGCCCGCGAGGATCAGGCGGACAGCCGCGGCCTCCCGCTCATGCGCCAGCAGCCAGCCGATGAGCGCCTCGACCGCAAAGGGTTCGTTCCTGAACGGCCTGAAGAGCCCGAGCAGACAGTCGTCCATCGCCTTCTCCAGCGCAGGGATGGCTTTGGGGTTCTGCAGCGCCTTGCGAAGCGCGGACTGGACCGCCCTGCCATATCTATCCAGGCAGCGGGACAGCAATTCCGGCCGCTGGATCAGCTTCTTCCATTCCGCGGGGCTGACAGAGCCGCCCGGCAGCAGGAGATCCGGAAAACTGAGGCTGAGATCCTTGATATCCTTCATGCGAAGGTAGGACACAGCGTTCTGAAGGTCAGCCCTGCCGCTGAAGTATTGTTTTGAAGCTTTGGACCGGGTCTGCCGCAGCTTCCGCGCGATGAGCGCATAAAGCGCCTGATCGATGCGGACGTCGATTTCCATCGGGTCAACCTTTGATACGATGCGTCTCTCCAGCGCTTCCATCGCCTGGCGGAGCTCGTCAGGGAGCTTTGTATAGACCCGTTCCGTGACCGCGTGCCTAAGCACCTCCAGGGGGAGGGTGCCGCAGTCGGAAAGGGTTTCCGGATTGGTATTCAGGATCCTCGTTTTCAGCAGCGTTTTCAGGTTCCGCGCGTCATGCCGAAGCAGGAAAGCGTCGGTAAGCGCAGGATCCGGGGAGATCTCGCGGATGAACGCGCAGGCTTTCTCCAGCATCTGTACGCTGAGCCGCTGGACGTCCCCCTCTTTTGCGCCGGGCCATCCAATCTCCTCCAGTATGCCGAGCGCTTCGTCATACCCGGGCGAAGCCAGGAGCCGATCCAGCTGTGCCGCGCCCAGCGGCCTGCGGGCGGCGGCACGGATCCGTCCGACGGCATAGGCAATGCTTCCCTGCGGCATGTTCAATACCTCATTCCGCTCTGTCAGGGAACAGGATCGCGGCGGTACCAAGCTCCAGCGCTTCCTTCTTCCCCTCAAGCATCGCTTCAAATGTGCAGTGCGTTTCGCTGTTCATACGCCGAAGCACGACGCCGCATACGTCAGGCGCCGTCTCTCCGCTGTCGCTCAGCGCGCCTTCCTTCCCCGCTTTCACCAGGCGTTCGTTGGCTTTGCGGATGAACTCCTGCGAATAAAACCCGCGGTTGATCCCGCCCGGGATCAGCTGCTCGTCCCCGACTGCGTTCTGCAGCAACATTTCAAGGATCTGCGCTTCCACTTCCCCGTCGGAGAGCTGATGCAGCGCCGAGAGCGCCTGCGCAAACGCTTCGTCTATCAAGGCCCGTTTCGCCGCCAGGAGATCCTTGCGCTCATCCAGGAGGGCAAGCCTTTGCATCCGCTCGGCCATCCGGCTCCCGTCCAGGGCTGCTTTCTGCGCCGTTTCGTCCTCAAGATGGGCGACGCGGAGGGCTGATTGCTCACGGATGGTCATCGCGCGGTCCTGCGCTTCTTCCAAAAGCTTTCTGGCCGTCTCCTCCGCCTCTTTGCGGATAAGGTCCAGGATCGGCTGTGTGTTGATGCTGTCCATCTTTACAGCCTGATGGCGTTGACCATCAGGAAGGAGGCCAGCAGCGCCAGCACGGCATAGGTTTCGACCATGACGGTCATCGTGATGGCTTTTCCGGACATCTCCGGATGCTGTCCGACCATGAGCATTCCGGCGGAGGCGACTTTGGCCTGGTAAATGGCAGACAGACAGCCGACCACGGCAACAGGGATCACAGCCGCCAGGAAAGCGAAGCCCTGCATGAGTTCGACCGCCTTGATGCTGCCGGTCAGCGCCCCTGTGTTGACCAGGATGATCACCGCGATCAGGAAGCCGTAGATGCCCTGCGTGCCAGGCAGGATCTGAAGAACCATCAGTTTGGAGTTGACCTCGGGGTTTTCCGTGGAGACGCCGGCGGAGGTCTGGCCGGCAAGGCCGACGCCCTTGGCGGAGCCAAGGCCTGCGACGGTGACCGACAAAGCGGCCGCAGCGAAAGCAAGAACCTGACCGATGCTGAGATTCATGAAAATACTCCTCCTAAATAGATAGTAAAGACGGATCTATGCGGACCGGGGCAATCAATGGGTATCGTTCAAGCGCACATACCGGGGCGCGAAACGCAGGGGCGTGAAAGGTTTCCCTCCCTCCTGGTAAAACTTGCCGAAGAACTCGATGTACTGAAGCCTGCACGCGTGCACGTACGCGCCGAGGATGTTGATGGCGGCGTTGAACAGGTGCGCCCCGACGAAAATGACGGCACCGATCACGATGCCTATGATTCCTCCTGACATCACCATGCCCACCAGCTGGTTGATCACCATGCCGATGACGCCCGTGGCCAGACCCATGCCGAACAGGCGCATATAGCTCAGCAGATCAGAAATCCAGCTGGTGACGCCATACAGCGCGCCCAGGCCGGACAGAAGACGCTTCAAGGGATTTTTGGACTTGTTTCTGCCGGCGGTCAGCAGGATGATCCCGGCGCCGGCTATCGCCATCCATTTTCCCGCTTCCGCCGTCTGAGGCAGCGCAAGCAGGCCGAGGCCGATGACCAGAAGCATCCAGCTGACCTGGTCAAACAGCGCGTCAAGGGGCTTCCCGGTCCTGATGTTCTGAACAATGCCCAGGATCAGGCCGGAAAACAGATGCAGGGCGCCCACGCCGATGCACAGGGCCATCACGGGCAGGGAGTCGTTGACGGGATCAAAGACGGTGGGCCAGGGGGCGAATCCGAACCAGGTATTGTACAGTGCGCCCCAGACGACCGTCATGACGCCTCCGCCGGCCAGGATCCAGAAGAGTTTCCGCGCGCCCTTGGAAGGCTTCATGATCCTGACAAGGATGGGGATCAGGATGGCCATCATCAGCCCGTATCCGGCGTCTGAAACCATCATGCCGAAGAAACAGGCAAAAAACGGCATCATCACGGCAGTCGGGTCGACAGCGCCGGGCGCAGGCAGCGCGAAGCCGGTGACGACAGACTCATACGGGCTGACCAAAGCCGGGTTGTCAAGCAGCACGGGGGGCTCCTCCCCCTCCTTAGGAAGGGACAGCGCCACCTGGGCGTCGGGGAACTCCTCCCTGATTTTTGCCGACATGGCCTCTGCCGCGCGGGCAGGCACCCAGCCGGCCATCAGGCTTGCGGAAGCGGTATGCGCCATTTTGGAGCGGGCATCAGCCCGTGCTTTGCCGGCGCTTAAAGCCTCAAAAGCGAGCCGAAGCTGCGGCAGGTGAGCGGCAGCCAGCTCCATCTCCCTGACGATCTCATTCTTCTT
The DNA here is from genome assembly GCA_963169565.1 of Bacillota bacterium. Lineage (GTDB taxonomy): Bacteria > Bacillota > Clostridia > Christensenellales > Aristaeellaceae > UBA6115. Next base: position 66,007 of record CAUJDI010000020.1, read on the forward strand.
TTCCTCAATCCCGTCAAGCGCCTCATTCACCCGCATGAGCTGCGTCCGCGCGGTCTCTTCACCCGTGCCCGGCACAACCTGCTGATACCCGATCTCCTTGAGCGCCTGATGAAACGCATCCGCCTGCGAGGCATGCGAGATGGCCAGGAAACTGACGGACTCACGGATGCTGCCGAACCGGCGGATCACAACCGGTCGATCCGCCCAATCCTCCGCCAGCTGCAGGATCCCGCGGCCTGGAGCCGTCCCGACATAAACACGGCAGGCTGCCGTGTCCTTCAGCATATTGAACGGGATATCCATTTCCAGCCAGGGAGACAGCTGCTCCTGCTGCAGGCGCAGCCGGGCCTCCTCCCCGCGCAGGTCCCCGTTTTGGCGTTCAAGCCCTTCGACCTGGCTGACCAGCTCCATCGCTTTGAGGTGGTCTTCCCGCGCAAGGATCTCCTGCTCCACCCCGGGGAGAGGGGTAAACATGGATCTCTTTTCCTTGTCGTAGCGCGAAAGCCTGTTGATGGCCCAGTGCAGCTGATTCTGCTGCTCCTCAAGGGTCCCTGCCTGCTGGCTTTCCCAAGGCGGCAGCTCTGTTTCCGTCCGTTCCACTTCCGACAGCTGAACACAGCCGAAACGCTGGAGCGCTTTGAGCAGGCGCGCATGCTCCCGGCGAGGGATCAGCACGCTGATGCGCCTCATTTCAGCGACGGCCATCGAGTACCTCGTCCAGAATATAGTCAACCGCTTTTTTCAGGTTTCCGGAAGCGGACTTGATATAACCTTGGATATTCTTCTGATTTCTCAGTCTCTGTTCCGCCAGATCCCTCTCCGTCTGAACGCGTTTCTCTTCCATCAGTTTCTGGTACAGCGCACGGTTGTCGACAGCTGCCTTCCGCTCCTTCTCCAGAACCGACGATTCGGCGTTTTTCACAATGTCATTTGCATCCTGCTGCGCTTCCTGCAAAGCCGATGCGGCCCGCTGCTCTTCGTTCAGGATGGTCTGGAGGATATCAAGGCTCATACGTCACACCCCTTGGAATTACTGACGTACAGTGTATCACACCTGCATCTGCCCGGCAACCGGCCGCAGCGGGCTGAAGGTGCCGTGCAGCAAACCGGATGAAGTCCTTGCGTGTCACGGCGGGTCTTGATATAATGACGGCGCACTGATGTTTGAAAGGATGGAACCCACATGTTTGACTGGCTCCTGAAGATCTCCTCCGCCCTGGCGGAAACCACCGCCGCGGGCGATACAACTGCAGCGGCGGGCGCCGTGGCTGACCCGGGAAGCCCTGCATCCCTGATCTCCATGTTCCTGCCGATGATCCTGATCGTTGCCGTGTTTTATTTCCTGATGATCCGCCCGCAGCGCAAAAAGGACAAGAAAGTCAAGGACATGCTGGCCAATCTCAAGCCCGGCGACCGCATCTGCACCATCGGCGGCATTTACGGCACCATCAAAGGCCTGCGCGAGGACACCGTCATCCTGAACGTCGGGCGCGATGACACGGAAATTGTTTTCGCCCGCTGGGCCATCCGCAACGTCGAGGCCGTCACAGTGGAAAACGAAGGCGAGCTCCTGGCGTAAGCAGGGAGACGCCCGGCATGAACAGCGCCCGCTTTTATTGGGCGCTGTCTTTGTTCTGACCAATGAGTAAACACAAGGATGGGGCGGGGATATCCATGGCTCCGATCAGCCGAAACAAAGAGGCGCAGCCGTTTACGGTTGAGTTCAGTATTGTAAGGAGAAGGGGATGAAGAGACAGGACGGGCGGGAAGCCTCCCAGCTGCGCAGGTATCTGATCGAGCCGGACTACGTGTCCACGGCCCCGGGAAGCTGCCTGATCACAGCCGGAGGGACAAGGGTCATCGTGACCGCATCCGTGGAGCCGGGCGTCCCGCCTTTCCTCACGGGCAGGAACCAGGGATGGCTCACAGCGGAATACGCGATGCTGCCCGCTTCCACCGGAAGGCGCAAGCCGAGGGACGGCATCAAGCGCGATGGCCGTGGTGTTGAGATCAGCCGGCTGATCGGCCGCTCCCTCAGGCAGGCGATCGACCTGAAGCGGCTGGGCGAGCGGACGATCACCATCGACTGCGACGTGCTGGAGGCCGACGGCGGGACCCGCACCGCCGCAGTAACAGGCGGGTTCGTCGCACTGTGTCTGGCAGTTGACCGGCTGGTCAGGGAAGGGAAGCTCAGGGAATCCCCGATCACCAGCCAGATCGCCGCCATCAGCTGCGGCATTGTGGAAGGGCAGGCGCTGCTGGATCTGAACTACCAGGAGGATGCCGGCTGCGAGGCGGACATGAACTTCGTCATGAACGACAGGCAGGGATTGATCGAGGTTCAGGGCACCGGCGAAGGGTCGCCCTTCCCGACGTCGGCGCTGCTTGAGATGCTTGCGCTGGCGCAGGGCGGCATCAAACGGCTGATGGACCTCCAGTGCAACGCGCTGGGCGAAAAGGCCTGCGTGATCCGGCAGCGTCAAACCCTAATACTTGCCACCAACAACATGAACAAGGTCCGGGAGCTTCGGGAGATGCTGGGCGATCGCTTCCTCGTAAAAAGCATGCGGGAAGCGGGATATGACAAGGAGATCCCGGAGGACGGCGACACCTTCGAACACAACGCGAGGTTCAAAGCGGAAACCCTTCGGGACGCGACAGGATACCTCACACTGGCGGACGATTCGGGCCTGGAGGTCGCAGCCCTTGGCGGCGCACCGGGGGTCAGGAGCGCGCGTTACGCCGGGGAGCATGGCGATGACGCGGCGAACAACCGCCTGCTGCTTTCAAACCTTCAGGGAAAAGCGAACCGTGACGCCCGCTTTGTCTGCTGCCTTGCGCTGGCTTCCCCCTTCGCCCCGACAAGGATCTTCACAGGCGTTTGTGAGGGCATGATCGCGCAAGCGCCGCGAGGCAAGGAAGAATTCGGCTATGATCCGGTGTTCGAGTACGAAAACGGTCTGACCTTTGCCCAGATGGCCGCGGATGAAAAGAACAGGATCAGCCATCGCGCAAAGGCGATGACCCAGCTGCTGGAGGCGTTGAAATGAAACTGCTGCTGTTCAGCGATTCGCATGGGACAGAAAGATTCCTTGAGGCCATGACGGCCCGGGCAATGGATGAAGGCGGGTTCAGCGCCGTCCTGTTCGCCGGGGACGGGCTGAGGGGCCTGTACGGGCTGGACGGGATCGCTCAGACGTTTATGGTCCGCGGCAACTGCGACCTGCCGGACCCCATGATCCCGCAGGAACTGTCCCTGCCGTTCGGAAAACACAGGATCTATCTGTCCCACGGCAACCTGCAAAAGGCGAAGAGAACGCTGGACCTTCTGGCGGCGGCGGCGAACAGGCGAAACGCGGAGATCGCGGTGTACGGCCATACCCACGTCCAGCAGGCAGAACTTGTTTCACGTGTCCTTTGCATCAATCCCGGCGCGCTCTGGAACGGCGAGTATGCCGTATTGCACCTTCAGGACAATGCCCCGCCCCGGGCGGAGTTCAGGCGCTTGGCCTGAGATCGGGCCGCCGCCGGGCCAGCGCGTAAGATCGAATCCTTATTTGCGTCCGCCGGTCAGGCAGAATCATTGACGATCAGGATCCTGCTGTTCCGTCGGCACCGGAGTGGTGCGATAGCTGTAGTTCTGCGGATAATAGGGCTCGTGGAAAGCCTCCTCCCGGGGGACCGGCGGCGGAAGGCTGTCCAGCGTGACGCTCTCATCCTCCGATTCAAAGAGCGTGCTGCGGATGGCCGTCAGCAAGCCCGGCCTGCGCTGCCTGCGCGAGCCTGCCCTGCGCTGCCGGGGAGCAGGCTTAGTGGGCGGCACGGACGCATGGGATCCGGTGTCCGCTTCCGCGGCGTCATTCCAAGTATTGAATGCCTCGCTGGTATACAGAGGCTGATAAGGAGTCTGCGGCTGGAATTCCTGATCCTCTAAATTTGGATACACAGTATTCGGACTCCCGGCTTCCTCGGGAGCGCTCTGCCTGTCCTGATCCCAAGGAAGGGAAAGGACATAGGGCTGCTGCTTCTCCTGCGTGGGCTGGGCGGACACGAAAGGCAGCGCCTGCGCGTCCTCCTCGGGAGAGGTTGCCCCGATCGGACTGAAGTTGAAGAAGACCGGTTCATCCTGCATCGGGATCTCATCATATGCCGGCGCATCCCTGAACTCAGGCAGGTCCAGCGGCGAATGGTCCAGGTTCTCCATATAATGGCGCGTGGTGTTCAGGCGCCTTTTGCTTTCATGCCGCCTGAACCAGCTGCGCCACACGTAGTGCGGGCGCCAGCGGATGAACCAGACGGTATAATCGGCGAGCGTGCCGAAGATGAGCAGGACAGCGATGATCGGGAGCCAGAACTGCCTCAGAAAGGCAATGATGCCCTCTGAGCTGTTGGTGAAGAGGTTCCAAAGACCGTTGAACAGGGACCTCGTCCAGCCCAGCAGCAGGGAAAACAGCCGGTCCGCCAGGATGTTCATCTGACTCGGCCGGATGCCGGGGGCACCGGTTTGATCTCAACGGTCACATAGATCACACTCTCGCTCAGGTATACCGCGCCGGCCGGCTTCTCCACTCTCAGCGCGCGGATGAGCGTGTCCCGCTGCTCCCCTACGTCGATGACGGAGGACAGGTCCAGCATCCTGATTTCATCGATGTCCTCCAGGTTGCCGGCCAGCATGAGCTCGGCAGGGTCTGTAAAGACCCCGGTCACCTGGAATCCCTCCGCCGCCGACCCCTTGATAATGCCGGTCAGGTTGATCCCGACTTTTTTCATCGGATATACCTTTTGCTCGATCAGCAGGGTGTCCAGCAGCACGTTCTCGCTGGTCACGCTGATCTGTTCCCTGGAGATCTCGCTGCCGTCGGCGGACAGCAGGCGAAAGGGCGCCGCGACGTATTGCAGCCCTTGCTGGGGCTTGATCTGCGACAGGTTATACCCTGCCGCAACCTGGGCGATGTTCTCGACCAGCGTCCGGGGCCCCGAAACGACCACGTTGCCGGGATCCACGCTGGCCGGCGGCGCGTAATAACCCGCGGGCAGGCTGCCGGTCTGTTCAATGATGACGGGCAGGCGCCTCCTGGTGATGTACTGATCGACGGTGACCGTCACCTCGCTGACTGAGATCCAGCTGACCGAACCGTACGTCGTAGAAGCGCTGGTCAGGATGGGAAGCTTCTGCTCCCCCGGCTCGGTGATGCGGCTGACGTCCACCCTGACGGAATAACTCGTTGGGAGCGCGTTTTCATATGATTTCTGCGGTACGTCCGCCCTGATCTTGACGGCGGGCAGATCCTTCAGCCCGCTGACAACGATCAGGCCGTTGCGCAGCAGGGTGTCCGTTCCCGTCACAGTGACCGGAACGTCGCTGAAGGTCTTTTCCCTGGTCAGCGTCGCGTCCTCGCTGATCAGCCCTCCCCATATGGCGACAGCGACAAGCAGGCTGACAAGTTTCAACTGCCAGTTGTTTCCTGTCGCTTTCAAAATGCGCCTGAGCAATTCTCGCCAGTTGACCTGCTGCGTCTGCCTGGAGCCTGTCCTGTCACTCAACCTTGTCCGCCTCCTTTCGCTTCAGCTTTGCCAAAATGGACTGCGTGACCATCTTGAGCGTCATCTTTTCCCGATTGTACATCCCGCCCAGGATCCGGCTCAGGCCGTCCGCGTCGAGATGCCGGGTCAGCCTGCCGTTCTGAGCAAGGGAGATGATGCCGGTTTCTTCGGAGACGATGATGACGACCGCGTCCGTCCCCTCCGTCACGCCCAGACCCGCGCGGTGGCGCGTGCCCATCTCCCGCCCAAGAGCGCTGTTCTCGCTCAGGCTGAGCACACAGCCCGCAGCGACGATCCGGTCGTCACGGATGATCACCGCGCCGTCGTGCAGCGGCGTATTGGGCTCAAAGATATTGGCGATCAGCGGACCGGAAATCATCGAGTCGATCACAGTCCCGGTATCGATGAAGTCCTTGAGCCCCGTTTTCTGTTCAAACACGATCAGCGCGCCGACACGCCGCCGGGCGAGACTGAGCACGCTCTGGGTGATCTCAAACACGATCCGGCTGGCCTCGTCCTTGTTCTCGATCAGATGCCCCAGGCGGGCACCGCGGCCAAACTGCTCAAGCGTCCGGCGCAGTTCCGGCTGAAAGAGGATCAGCAGTACGATCGCGCCGTTGCTGACGATGTTCATGACCAGCCAGTTCAATGCGCGGAACCCCAGGAGATTGGAAAACCAGCTGATAAAAATGAGCAGCAGGAATCCCTTGAACACCTGCCCCGCGCGGGTCTGCCGGGTGAGCTGGAAAACCTTGTACAGCAGGACAGCAATGATAAGGATGTCGATCACATCCTTGAACTGGACACGGTTGAACAGATTCCAGAAAAAGGTCCCGATGCTGCTGCTGATCGATTTCACCGGCCTTCTTCCTTTCGCCTTATTCTTTCAGGAAAGAGTATACAATAAAATCAACGCCAGAGAAAGACTCATATGATCAGTATCTCACGCTGTCCGTCAGGCCGCAGACCATTGAAACGGATTCACCAAGGGAAAACACAGATAAAAAATCCGCCCTGTGAGGGCGGAGCGGATTCTCGGATCACTGAGCGGCCTGCGGGGACTCTTCCTGCGGACGGACGCTGACTTTCTTCTTGAGTTTCCCCATGTGCTCGAAACGCACCAGCCCGTCGACCAGCGCGAACAGCGTATCGTCCTTGCCCTTGCCGACGTTGTCGCCGGGATGGATCTTCGTTCCGCGCTGGCGGACCAGGATGTTGCCGGCCAGGACGAACTGCCCGTCGGCACGCTTTGCGCCCAGGCGCTTTGACTCGCTGTCACGTCCGTTTCTGGTAGAGCCGAGGCCTTTCTTGTGGGCAAACAGCTGTAGATTGAGCTTGATCATTGATATGCCTCCGTTTCTTCATTGAACCTAATGGATCAGGCGTACATTGTCTGGGTAGGATCCCTGCAGATCCAGGACACCTTGACGGAACAGCCTGAGGATGACCGACGCTTCAGGATTCAGCTGGCTTTCCTTCAGGACTGCTTTCAGATAACCTTCATGCTGCGTAACTTCAGGCCGGGTCATTGCGACGGTTTCCAGCGCGTTCGCACAGGTGACCGCCAGGAAGGAGATCGCCGCGCATACCAGGTCGTATCCCTCTTCGCCCGCCCCGGCATGGCCGGAGATCTCAAACCCGCGGATCGCGCGGCCTTCCGAAAAGATCAGGCGGACGTCGGTCACACTCAGCCCTTGACGGTGAGGATCTCGACCTGGGTAAACGGCTGCCTGTGGCCCTGCTTGCGGCGGTAGTTCTTCTTGGACTTGTACTTGAATACGACGATCTTCTGGCCCTTGCCATGCCGGACAACTTTTCCTGTCACCGACGCCCCTTCGACCTCTGGCGTTCCCATGCGCACCTCGTCCCCAACCAGCATCAGGACGGGAAAGGTGACCTCGCTGTCCGGCTGCGCATCCAGCTTCTCAATGAAAATGGTGTCTCCCTCTGAGACACGGTACTGCTTGCCGCCGGTCGCAATGATTGCGTACACTTGCAGGCCCTCCATGTGTTTACTCGCCGGGCGTTTGGGCTTGGATCAGCCTGAGGCAGCGCGAACGCGTTTGGAAGCCTCTCCCGAGCGGCCATGTTTGAATATAGCATAAACATCAGGAGAAGGTCAAGCAAAAATCCGCGGCGAGTCTCCTTCCTGATACATCCAAGGCTTCTGCGGGCTTGACAGCCGCCCTGCAGTGTGATATGTTGAATTCCGGCTTATGGAAAGCCGGTGCCGGAGACAGCAGGCCGCGCGTGAGCGCATAACGGCGAAAGCCGCCCGCCGAGGTGCGAGAGCAGAGAATTTTTGCCCTTGTGCCAACTGCACAGGGGTTTTCTTGATTCAGGCCGGAAGAGAGGTGAAAACAACAACATGAAGCATGCGATCAACAAGAACATGGAAGCGAAGATCCAGAAGGTATCCGAAATCTCCGACAGGCTCAAGCGGTCAAAGAGCATGGTGATGGTGGACTTCAAAGGCATTACGGTGGAGGAGATCACCGCGCTGCGCGTCAAGTTCCGCGAAGCAGGCGTCGACTACGTGGTGCTCAAGAACTCCCTGGTCCACCGTGCGCTGTCCGACGCGGGCATCAAGGAGCTGGATCAGTACCTGGCCGGTCCGTCCGCCTTCGCCTTTGGAATGAAGGATGAAGTCGCTCCCGCGAAGATCATCTGTGACTTCATCGAACAGAGCAAGTCTGACAAGATGACCATCAAGGCCGGGCTCCTTGAAGGCAAAGCAGTCGACGCGAATGCCGTCGTGGCCCTGTCCAAGCTGCCGCCGCGCGAGGTACTCATCGCCAAGATGATGGGCAGCCTGAACGCGCCGATCACCAACTTCGTCGGCGTCCTGAGCGCGACGCTGCGCTCCCTCGTGTTCGCGGTCGACGCGGTCCGCAAACAGAAGGAAGCCCATCAGTAACCCGCATCAGACCACAAATCATATATTAAATGGAGGAATGACCCATGAAACGTGAAGAGATCCTGAGCGCGATCGAGTCCATGACCGTACTGGAGCTGGCCGAGCTGGTAAAAGCCCTTGAAGAGAAGTTCGGCGTATCCGCCGCCGCCCCTGTCGCCGCAGCCGCCCCCGTCGCTGCAGCCGCCGCCGCCCCCGCCGAGGAGAAGACAGAGTTTGACGTCGTGCTGACCAACGCCGGCGCTGAGAAGATCAAGGTCATCAAGGTCGTCCGCGAGGTCGTCGCCGGCCTGGGCCTGAAGGAAGCCAAGGACTTCGTCGAATCCGTGCCAAAGACCGTCAAGGAAGGCCTACCCAAGGCAGAAGCCGAGAAGATCAAGAAGCAGTTTGAGGAAGTCGGCGCGACCGTCGAAATCAAGTAATCCAGGGATTACCCAAAAACCCGCAGGCAGTTCTCCTGCGGGTTTTTTCATACGGCCGTTTCAAGCCGCGCCTTGACAAAACCGTTCCAGATGATAGCATGGCGGTGAATCCCGCCAATGGGAAGGAGACTGGTCATGCCGGAGAAAAAGAGCAGAGTCGTCGTCAAGGTAGGCACGTCTACCCTGGCATATACCGGCGGCGGCATCAATTTCCGCGAGCTGGACGCGCTGACGCGCGTGCTGGCGGACATGATGAACATGGGCATTCAGGTGGTGCTGGTCACCAGCGGGGCGATCGGCGTGGGCATGGGAAAACTTGGCATGACCGCAAGGCCAAGGGACACGACCGGTAAACAGGCCGCGGCGACGGTGGGACAATGCGAACTGATGTACCTTTATGACAAGATGTTTTCAGACTACGGCTGTGTGATCGGGCAGCTTTTGATCACAAAGGGCGACGTGGAAGACCCCGAGCGGCACCGCAACCTGGTCAACGTGTTTGACCGCCTGTTCCAGTATCAGGTGCTGCCGATCATCAATGAGAACGACGCGGTCGCGGTGGATGAGATCGTCTACGGCGACAACGACAGCCTGTCCGCCATCGTGGCCAGCCTGATCCGCGCGGACAAGCTGATCATCCTGACGGACATCGAAGGCCTTTATGATGGCAACCCGAAGACGAACCCGCAGGCGAAGCTGATCCCACAGGTCGGGAAAATCACGCCCGAGCTGTCCCTGCTGGCTGAGACATCAGGTTCTGATCTGGGCACGGGCGGGATGGTGACCAAGCTGCAGGCCGCGAAGATCGCGGTAAAAGCGGGGATCGACACCTACGTGATCAACGGCCGGCCGGTCGAGAACATCTACCGGGTGCTGGAAGGACGTCCGACCGGGACCTGGTTTTTGGCGGAGAAGAGCGATGTTTGAGGAATATGGACAGCGGGCGAAGGCCGCAGCCCGTCTGCTGGCCCTCAGCACGGACAGCCGGCGTAGGCAGGCGATGGAACTGATGGCCAAGCGGCTCAAGGAGCGTGCCGGTGAGCTGATCGCGCACAATCAGGAAGACCGTAAAAAAGCCATGGACTCCGGGATGTCGGAGGCCCTGCTGGACCGGCTGAGCCTGACAGAGGGACGCGTGAAGGCAATGGCGGAAGGCGTGGCTTCGCTTGCCGGTCTGCCCGATCCGCTGGGCAGGATCCTGCGGGAGGATCAACGGCCGAACGGTCTGAACATCACCCGCGTTTCCGTTCCCATCGGCGTGATCGCGGTGATCTATGAGTCGCGCCCGAACGTGACGGCCGATTCAGCCGGGCTGTGCATCCGCTCCGGAAACGCCTGCATCCTGCGTGGCGGGCGCGAAGCGCTTGGCAGCAACCGCTTTATCGCCCATGTACTGCGGACGGCGCTAAGGGATTCCGGATTGCCGGATGACTGCGTGCAGCTGCTGGATGATCCGGGCCGCGAAGGCGCGAAAGCCCTGATGAAGATGACTGATGCTGTCGATCTGCTGATCCCCAGGGGCGGGAAGGGACTTATCCGGAACGTTGTGGAAAACGCGCGCGTCCCCGTGCTGAGGACCGGGGAAGGCGTATGCCATATCTACGTCGACAAGGCCGCCGACGCGCAGATGGCAACCGAGGTGATCCATAACGCCAAGACGTCGCGCCCGTCGGTCTGCAACGCCTGTGAGTGCATCCTCATCCACCGGGACGCCGCGCAGAAGGCGCTGCCCCTGATCGCGCAGAAGCTCAAGAGCCATCAGGTCGTCCTGCGGGCGGATCCGCGGGCAAGGGCGATCCTGCCACAGGCGGAACAGGCGGATGAAAGCGACTGGGGCCGGGAATACCTCGGCCTGACCCTGGCCGTCAAGGTCGTGGACAGTTTGCAGGAGGCCATGGAGCATATCCGCCTGTACGGGACCGGGCACAGTGAAGCCATTATTACCGATAACCAGGAAACGGCTGAAGTCTTCCTCACGTCAGTCGACGCGGCCGCGGTCTATCACAACGCATCCACCAGGTTCACCGACGGCGGGGAGTTCGGTTTCGGTGCGGAGATCGGCATCTCGACCCAGAAATTGCACGCGAGAGGGCCCGTCGGGCTTGAAGAGCTGACCAGCTACAAATACGTCGTCCGGGGCACCGGACAGATCAGGTGAAAAGATGACCATCGGATTTATCGGCCTGGGCAACATGGCGGGCGCCATCATCAAAGGCCTGCGGAACAGTAGTCAATTCAAGCAGACCGGCATCATCGGTTTTGATCTCGATCCTCACAAACGGGAATCGTTTTTCACGGATTACCAGGTCCAGACCGCGAGGGATGCCTGTGAAGCGGCCTTAAGCAGTTCGCCGCTGATCCTGGCAATCAAGCCCCAGGGCATGGATGACCTGCTCAGCCAAATCAAACCCTGCCTGAAACCCGGCCAGCTCATCCTCTCTATTGCCGCCGGGAAAACAACGGAATATTTCTCAAGTCGCCTCGGAGAGAAGACAGCCCTGGTCCGCGTCATGCCGAACATCAATGCGAAAGCAGGCGCGTCCATGACCGCTCTTTGCCCGAACGGGCAGGTTTCGGATGAGCAGCTCCAGACCGCCGCCGCGATCTTTGATGCCGTCGGCAGCGTCAGCGTCCTGCCGGAAAGCAAGCTCTCCGCCTTCTCGGCCATCGCGGGGGCAGGGCCCGCGTTCGCCTATGCCTTCATCGACGCGCTGGCCACTGCCGGCATCAAGGCCGGTCTCCCCCGCCCCCTAGCCCAGCAGGCTGCCTGCGCGATGCTGTTCGGGAGCGCGAAACTGGTCATGGAATCGGGCGAACACCCCAGGGCCCTGATCGACCAGGTGACTTCACCGGGCGGCACCACCATTGAGGGAATGCACAAGCTGGCTGAACTGGGCTTTGAACACGCGGTGCATGAAGCGGTCAGAGCGGTGATGGAAAAGGAAGAGCGCATGAAATAGGCGTTGAGGATATCCTTTGACCACAAGAAGAAACCGCCGAACGCGAGAGCAGACGGCGGTCATTTTTCTCCTTTTAGCTCCTTTATTCGGTGCGCAGGGCTTCTACGGGATCCTTTTTCGCGGCAAAGCGCGCAGGAAGGAAACCGGCCAGCAGGGACAGGAGCGCACTGATGCCCACCAGCGCCAAGGCGCCGCCCAGCGGCAGGATGGCGTTGATATCCGTCTCATTGGCAAGGTGATGGATGATGCTGTTGATCGGGATGATCAGCAGGGCGGAGATCGTCACGCCCAGGAGGCCGGCTGCCAGCCCGATGATGAAGGCTTCCGCCGTGAAGACCCTCTTGACGTCCTTCTTTGACGCGCCCAGCGCGCGCAGGATGCCGATCTCCTTGACGCGTTCAAGCACAGAGATATAGGTGATGATGCCGATCATGATGGACGAAACCACAAGCGAGACGGCGACAAAGGCGATGAGCACGTATGAGATGACGTTGATGATGGTAGTGACGGAACTGATCAAAAGCGCGACGTAGTCGGTGTAAACGATGCGGTCGCCTTCCGCGGCAGTCCGGTTGTACTCAGAAATCAGCAGCGCCGCTTTCTCCTTGTCCTCAAAGGACACGAAATAAAGCGAAATGGAGGACGGCATGTCCAGGTCTACGACGCCAAGCGCGTCCAGCGTCTCATCCAGCGTGGCCGCGTCCTCCGCGATGACGCCGTCATACAATATCGCCAGCATCGCGTCATCCGCCGATGAGACAAAGCGATCCAAAAGGCCCGCCAGCTGCGCGTCGTCCATTCTGGCCAGCGCGTCCTGCGAAAACCCGGACAGCGCTGCGGCGGATGATTCGAGGTTTTCTGCGCCGTCACCCGAACGCGCTTCATTGACAGCACTTGAAAAAGCCCGCATCATGGCCAGCAGGCTCCCCGGGGACAATCCCCGGGGGAAGCTGAATGAGCTGCCCTTTCCCGTGTTCTCTGTCTGTTCTTCATCCATCAGGCCGCCCGTAAAGAAACGCAGCGCCTGATAAACGAACTCCGCTTTCCCTTTTTCATCAAGCCCTGCCAGGTACTGCCGCGCGTTGTGTGCCTTGTCCCGCGCGTCCGACGGAGAAAAGGCGAGTCCGCTGAGGACGCTGTTGTTCGTGTCCTGAAGCTGCGCCGTGACGACAGGGCTGGCAAGGGTCCGCTTGATCACCAGGTCTGTCAGGGCGCGTGTATAGCCCAGCCCGCCGTTTGAAAAATCAGCCCTGCCATCGGAGCGGACGATGCCGGAAACGGTCAGCCTGGGCGCTTTCTCGAGCAAACCATTCAGCGATGCCCGGTCATCTCGTTTGTCGAGAAACTCTCCCTGTTCATTCTGCAGAAAATAATCGCTGTATGTCAGGACCAGGAACTCACGGCCAAGCAGCTCCCCATAAGACCACTTGCGCGCGCTTTCGACGGGCACTTTTTCACCCTGCGTCAGGGAACGCAGTTCCTGCTGCGGCAGGATGCCCAGCTGGTAGAGCACCATGTCGCAGATCTCATTCCGGCCGTCCAGGATCAGGACTGCTTCCCCGGCGTTTTCAGGCCAGTGCCCCGCCAGCAGGGTGTGGGTTTCCTTCAGGGCATCGCCGACCAGCCCGTCCCCGCTTGCCGGGGTCAGTTCATGCAGGGTGGATACAGAGAAGGGCAGGAGAGACGCGAACGCCGAGGACATGCTGCTCCTGGCGCTGCCGCTGGTATTGACCAGTTCTCCCTGCGGATCATAGGTATAGATATCAAAACGCGCGTCATAGCCATACCGGACATCCGAGAGAAAGGGGCGCATCGGATTGTCCTCTTTATCAAGATATGCCTAGAACGCTTGTAGGTTGTTGCGTCTGAGTGCGGACTGGAAACTGCTCAACCTCCTGGTCGCCCGGTCGTCCGCATAGACCGCGTCAAGATCGTGCTCCTGCTGCTTCCGTGAGGCCCGCATCGTATCCATCACCCCGCCGATCTCGACTGCCTCTTCCTGGATCACGATCGGGTAGGAGGACATGGTCTCTTTCTGGATGCTGCCGATATAGGTATTCACGCCGTTTGACATGGACAGGATCAGCGCGATGCCAATGATCCCGATGGAGCCGGCAAAAGCCGTGATCAGGGTGCGGCCGCGCTTGGTCATCAGGTTGCTCAGCGAAAGGCGGAGCGCGGTTTTGAAGCCCATGGAGGTCTTAAGTCCGCGCTGTGCTGGCTTTTCAACCAATTCCTGATGGGATGGAGCGCTGTCGCTGATGATTTTTCCGTCGCTCAGCTCGACGATGCGCGTCGCGTATTTCCGGGCAAGCTCACGGTTGTGCGTGACCATGATGACCAGGCGGTCCCGGGCAAGCGCTTTGAGGGAATCCATCAGCTGCATGCTGGTGTGCGAATCCAGGGCGCCCGTGGGCTCATCGGCCAAAAGGATGTCCGGGTCGTTCACCAGTGCGCGCGCGATCGCGACACGCTGCATCTGCCCGCCGGAGAGCTGGTTGGGCCGCTTTGCCAGTTGGTCCTTCAGTCCGACGGATTCAAGCGCCGCCGTTGCGCGCTGCCTGCGCTCCGCCGCGCTGACACCCGAGAGGGTGAGGGCCAGTTCGACGTTTGCCAGCACGCTCTGATGCGGGATGAGGTTGTAGGACTGGAACACAAAGCCGATGGAATGGTTGCGGTAGGCATCCATCTCACTGTCGGAATACTCCCTCGTGCTGCGTCCGGAGATCAGCAGCTCCCCGCTGTCATACCGGTCCAGACCGCCGATGACGTTCAGCAGCGTCGTCTTGCCGCAGCCCGATGGCCCAAGGACCGCGACAAACTCAGCGCTGTCAAAGGAAATGCTGATGCCGTCCAGCGCCGACACCTTCCGGGACCCGGTCACGTACTCTTTGGTGATATCCTTCAGCTGCAGCATGGTTCCCCTTCAATAGCGGTCAAAAACAGGACAGGCAATCCGCCCATGGATGTTTATACCCTGATCGGGCCGCATCAGCGGCAAAGAAGGCCTATTGACCGCTGATCAATCTGACAAATGAATCTTCGTCCAGGACCGTTATCCCAAGCGCCTGCGCTTTCTGGAGCTTGCTGCCGGGGTTCCCGCCGGCAAGAAGGTAGGTCGTTTTGCGGCTGACTGAGGATAGCACCGTCCCGCCGTTTTCCTTGATGAGTTCCTCCGCTTCCTGACGGGTGAAGCCGGATAGCGTGCCTGTGATGACAAAGAAGAGTCCGCGCAGTTTTTCCTGCCGGTTCGGCTTTGGCATGTCCTTTGGCACGACGCCTGACGCCAGCAGCGCGTCAACCATTCCTGCATTGTCCGGATCAGCGAAGAACGCGATGACCGAGCCCCCCACAACGTCCCCCACGGCGGGGATCTCCTTCAATTCCTCAAGCCCCGCCGCGCGAAGCCTGTCCAATGAGCCGAACGCCAGGGCGATGTCGCGTGCCGTGGCGCGGCCGACGTTTGTGATGCCCAGGGCGAACAGGAAGGCATCCAGCCCGCATTCCCTGCTCACATGGATCGCTTCCAAGACCTTCTCCGCCTTTTTCTCCTGAAACCCGGGCAGGCCGACAAGGTCTTCCCGCCGTAGCTGATACAGATCCTGCGGTTTTCGCACGTTCAGGTGTCCGTACAGGATCTCCAGCGTCTTTTCAGACAGGCTTTCGATGTTCATGGCATCCCTGGAACAGAAGTGGGTCAGCCGGGCGATCACCTGCGGCTTGCATCCTTCGCGGTTTGGGCAAAAGAGGTGCGCGCCCTCCTCGATCAGCTCACTCCCGCAGGCGGGGCAACGCTCCGGCTTCAGGATCGGCGTGCCGTTCGTACCGTCCTCCACCTTGCCGAGGATCTCGGGGATGACGTCGTTGGAGCGCCGGATCCACACCGTGCTGCCGAGGGTCAGGCGCTTGCGCCCGATGTCCCCGAAGTTGTTGAGGG
>CAUJDI010000021.1 GCA_963169565.1 Bacillota bacterium
CGTCTGTTCCGGTCAGCTTTCCTGCATGGACCCCGGCGAAAGGGACCCAGGGCAGCGCGCTGCTTTTCTGACGGGAGAGAACGTCCAGCAGCACCTTTTTATCGCTCATGTCCGGCCCTCTGCTTTCCCTTTTTTTGTTCAGCCAAAGAATGCTGCGGCCGCTTCCGCCGCGCTGGCGGCGTCGGGCGTATAGGCATCCGCGCCGATTTCCCGGCAGAAGGCCTCGGTGACCGGCGCGCCGCCGACCATGATCTTCACCTTGCCCCTGATGCCCGCCTTGTCGGCTTCCTTGACAACGTCGCGCATCATGCCCATGGTGGTGGTCAGCAGCGCCGAGCAGGCGATGACCCCGCAATCCTGCTCCATTGCGGCTTTCACAAACGTCTCGGGCGCGACGTCGGTGCCCAGGTCGACCACTTCAAGCCCCCGGCCCTCCATCATCATGCGGACCAGGTTCTTTCCGATATCATGCAGGTCGCCCTGCACGGTGCCCAGGCATACGCGCCCCCTGGCCTTCACGTTAGAGGCGGCCAGGTGCGGCTTGAGTACTTCCATGCCATGGTTCATCGCGCGCGCGGCGACAAGGACTTCCGGGACGAAGACCTCGTTGTTTTTGAACTTGATGCCAATGACGTTCATGCCGGCAAGCAGCCCCTCCTCAAGGATCTGCTTGACCGGCAGCCCGTTGTCCAGCGCTTTCTGCACCAGTTCTTTGACGGCTTTTGCCTTTCCTTCCTGCAGTCTGGCGGAGATTTCGTTCAGCAGTGCGTTCATCCTTTATCCTCCGTATCTGAGTTGAGGTCATTGTATCATGGATTGACCGCCGCGCAACGGGCATGTTCCCAGAAAAACCGTCCTTCCGCCCGGCATATGGACGCGTTTCCCTCAGGCGGCCGCCGCAGCGCTTTATCCTTCTCGCGGATCGGCAGATCCCATTGCTGAGCGGGGCGGACGGCTGACCTTGCGGATTGATTTGTTTTTATGTAGAATAGAGGCAATTTTCAATGACCATCCCTTCACCTGCAGACGCTTTGGGTCATCTGACGCATTCCCGGTCCTTTCTGCCCCGGACATGATCAGGGTCTTCTCCTTCAAACAGCCAGGCCAGTCATTTTGGTATGAGCGATAAGTGAAACGGCAATCCGGCAGCCAGGCGGGCTGCGCACGGTCAGCAGAGTATATGGAAGGGAACCTGAAGCTGTGATGATGAATAATGGCTTTCCACGGGGCAGGGCAGTTCAGTCTTCTATATTGCTATTGCTGTTGCTTTGTCTTTTCCTCGCGTTGCTGATCCTCTCCGCTGCCGGGGACGGCGGGATCTCCTGGAGCGAGACGGAGCTGGCTTTCATGAAAGCCCATCCCGTCATCCGCCTGGGCGTTGACCCCGCATTCACCCCTTATGAGTTCATCGATAAGGACGGCGAGCACCGCGGGATCGCGGCGGAATATCTTTCCATCATCAGGGAGAGGACCGGGCTGCGATTTGAGGTGCAGAAAGGCCTGACGTGGCCTGAAGCATATGACAAGGCGCTGGCCGGGGAGCTGGACGCGATGCCCGCGATCTCCTGGACAGCGGCGCGGGCGGAGCGTTTCCTGTTTTCAAAACCGTACTATTTCTCAAAGCGCGTCATCGTCACCAGGGATTCGGAAACCGGCATTTCCGGACTCAGGGACCTTAACGGACTCACGGTGGCTGTGCAGAAGAACAGCTCACATCACAGCTTTCTTCTTGATTATCCCGGGATCAACCTAAGCCTGTATGATACCGCCGAAGCGGCTCTTACAGCGGTGGCAGGCGGATCAGAAAGGGTGTATGTCGGGAACCTTGCGACCACGAACTATCTGATCGTGACAAACGCCCTGACAAACCTGAGGTTCATCGCGTTTGACAACAACAACCAGCAAGCCCTGTACTTTGCCGCCAGAAAGGACTGGCCCGAACTGATCAGCATCGTCGATAAAGCGCTTGAGAGCATCACGGATAAAGAGCGGTTTGCCATCAACAGCAAGTGGATCGATCTTGAATCCGACGTGGATATGGGCTCGATCCTGCGGATTGCCGCGATCGCGGGCGGTCTCGCGGCGCTCATCCTGGCTGTTTCTGTTTTCTGGAACGTCCGGCTGAGGAAAGAGGTCAAGGAGCGGGAAAAGGTTCAGGCCAGCCTTGAAATCGCCAAGAAGGCTGCTGATGAGGCGAACGAATTCAAGTCGAACTTTCTGGCCAGGATGTCCCATGAGATCCGCACGCCGCTCAACGCCATCACGGGAATGGCTCATCTGCTGAAGAAAACAGAGGTTTCACAGACGCAGGGCATGTACATCAGCCGCATCAACCAGGCGGCCGGCAACATGCTTGGCATCGTCAACGACATCCTTGATTTTTCCAAAATCGAAGCGGGCAAAGTGGATTTGGAGATCACCTCCTTCAACATCGACCAGGTGATCCAGGAGGTCGTGAACATCATCTCCTATAAGGTCGAGGAACACGGCATCGCGTTCAGCCTGACAAAAGACCCCGGGTTGCCGGGCTGGTTCTTCGGCGATCCGAAACGGATCGAGCAGATCCTCCTCAATGTCCTCAACAACGCGGTAAAGTTCACCAGGGAAGGGGAGGTATCCCTTGTGATCGGGCTGGACGGATGGCAGGACGATCAGTGCAGACTTGTTTTCACGGTGAAGGACACCGGGATCGGCATGACGCAAGATCAGGTGAGCAAACTCTTTACGCCCTTTATTCAGGGTGACAGCAGCATCAGCCGCCGTTTCGGGGGGTCCGGACTGGGCCTGTCGATCGTCAAGAACCTGCTTGAGATCATGGGCGGGAGCATCGAGGTTTCCAGCGCCCCTGACAAGGGATCGACCTTTGTCATGCGCCTTTCCCTGATCGCCGATCTGGAAAAGGAGAAGAAGAACGCGGACATCGTGTCGGCCAGCCACCTCAGCAATATCAAAACGCTGGTTCTGGAGAAGACCGTCACGGACGTCAGCCTGACCGAGAGCTATCTGAACGCTTTCGGCATCCCCTGTGATTTGACCGATTCACAGTCCGCCGCGATGGACATGATGGAAACAGCCATGGACAGATCGGGGAAGGCCTATGATCTGCTGCTGCTGGATTACAGCACGCCGTCTGAGGGCGGTTTTCAGTTTGCGGCATCCGTCAGGGAAAATGGAAAGATCGCTGCCAAACCAAAGATCATCATGATCCTGCCGATGATGAGGGACGACCTGTTTGAAAAACTGAAGGAGCACGGCATCGACGGCGGCATTGAAAAACCGTTCATCCCCTCCATGCTGCTCAATGGCATCATTGACCTGTTCAAGGAAAGGTCGATGCCGGAGGAGAAATCCGATCCGGACAGCGGTTCCGCCGCGGATGATCAGGGTCAGACCAATCTGGTGCTGCTGGCGGAGGACAACAGGACCAACCAGATGATTGCAAAGACCCTTCTTCAGCAGGCCGGAATCACTTCACTGATCGCCAATGACGGAAGGGAAGCGCTGGACCTGTTTGAAAAAGAAGGTCAAAGGATCGATCTGATCCTGATGGATCTGCACATGCCGGAGATGAACGGCTATGAGGCGGCTGCGGAGATCAGGAAGATATCAGAGGACGTCCCGATCATCGCTTTGACTGCCGACGTGATTCTGGGGGTTCGGGAAAAATGCCGGCAGAGCGGGATCCATCATTTTATCAGCAAGCCCTTTGACCCTGACTTTTTTATCAAAACGGTCAAGGAGATCCTTATGAAGCAGGGGCACAGGGAAAGGGCGACATCCGGGATCCTGGACGTTTCTGCCGGGCTGAAGAATCTCGGAGATGACGCGGAAACATACCGCAAGGTCCTTTTATTGTATCATCAGGAGAATCAGCAGACGGCGGACAGTCTCTCCCGGGCTGTGACGGAGAAGAGATATGCGGATGCTGAACAGATCGCGCATAAGGTGAAAAGCAGCTCCGGCAGCATCGGAGCTGACGCCGTATACCAAGTCTGCGTCAAGCTGCAGGCTGCTTTGCATTCCGGCGGAGAAGATGAGATACTCTCGCTGGAAAAACAATTCACCGGCCTGCTCAGGAGGCTGCTTGATGAGATCCTGGCGTATACGGGAGATACTACGATCGGTACGGACTGACCGATCCAGGAGGAGGAATGATGTTCCCGAAGATTCTGGTCGTTGATGATTCCGCCACGGATCGCCTGATCATCAGCAAGATGCTCAGCGGCCATGACTTGCTCCTGGCGGAAGACGGTCTTGATGCCCTGAGGCTGATGGCGGAACACCCGGACATCGACATTGTCATCCTTGACCTGAATATGCCGAAGATGGACGGTTTCCAGCTGATCAGCGAGATGAAGTCCGGCAGATTGGGAATCATGCCACGCATCATCATCCTGACGAACCATGATGAGCTGGATAATGAAAAAAGAGGCCTGCAGCTTGGGGCGGTCGACTTTATCAGGAAACCTCTTCATTTTGATTCGCTCAACGCCAGGATCAACGTTCACATCGAACTGCTCAGGATCCAGCAAGCGCTTGAAAAAGAATTGTATGAACAGGGACTGACCTTTGACCTCATCTTCAATCAGGCGCCGATGGGCATCGCCATCAACTTCAACCAAAATGCTGCGCCCGGAATGTCCGGACGTGCACTGAAGGTCAACCCGATGTATGAACAGATCACCGGCAGGACGGAGGAAGAGCTTTACAGGATCGGCTGGGAGGGGATCACGCATCCGGATGACCTGGAAGAGGAGCTGAGGTACTTTGAACGCCTGAATGCCGGGATGATCGACGCCTATTCCATGGAAAAGCGGTACATCAAGCCGGACGGCTCCGTCGTTTGGGTTTTCCTTGTGGTCTCGCTTCTGAAATTATCCGACGGACAGCGGAACAACTATATCTGTCTTGTGCAGGACATTACGGGCCGGAAAAAAATCGAAGCGGAGCTCATCGAGAGCGAGCGGGCGAAATCCGTCCTGCTCTCCAATCTTCCCGGGATGGCCTACAGGTGCATGTATGATGATGAATGGACGATGGTATTCGTCTCAAAACGTTGCCAGGAGCTGACCGGATACCCGCCGGAAAGCCTGATCGGCAACAATGTGCTGTCCTTCAACGACGTCATCGCGCCGGAATACCGGGAAATACTCAGGGATGAATGGAAAGAGTTCCTGTCAAAGCATCAGTCCATGAAGGCGGAATATGAAATCATCACTGCCGCCGGGGAACGGAAATGGGTTCTGGAAATGGGGGAGGGAATCTTTGACGGGCAAGGCAAGGTCGAAGCGCTGGAAGGGATCATCATTGACATCACTGACAGGAAGATGAGCGAGAACGCGCTTAAATACAGCAACGAGCATGACAGCTGGACAGGGCTCCTCAACCGGAGAAGCCTCGAAAGCTTCCTTGATAGCAAAATGAACCGGGATGATGGCGGGAAGATGGCTTTGATCGTCATCAACCTGAGCGGATTTCAGTCATTGACCACGGCCTTTGGTTTTCATTACGTTCAGGACCTGATCAGGAAGGTCTCAGCCACGCTCAGCCTGCAGACTTCTCATCAGAGGCTGCTGTTCCGCACCTACGAAAACCGCTTTGTTCTTTATCTGGAAGACTATCAGGACATGGAAAGGCTGATGGAGATCTGCGAAGGCCTTGCCGGCACGCTGCAGCAGCTGCTGTCGAGTGAAAGGG
The DNA here is from genome assembly GCA_963169565.1 of Bacillota bacterium. Classification (GTDB taxonomy): domain Bacteria; phylum Bacillota; class Clostridia; order Christensenellales; family Aristaeellaceae; genus UBA6115. The sequence continues at coordinate 5,698 of CAUJDI010000021.1, forward strand.
TCGGCGGCGGGATCGGGGTTGTGGTCATAGAACAAGGCAGGCAGGAATCCGTAGACAGACTCCTGCAGCGGCTGTTGATCGCTTCGGAAAGAGCGATCAGGCTCCAAAACCGGGATTTCTGCGTCTGCATTTATGACGCGGAGATCGAAAAGCAAGTGCTGCGCGAAGAGGAGATCCTGCGCGAGCTCACAAACAGCATAGAGGATGTGAAGGACGGGGGACTGTTTTTGCAGTACCAGCCGATCATGGAGTTGAAAAACGGCCGGATCTGCGGATTTGAAGCGCTGGCCAGAATGCGTTCCGCCGTGTATGGCTTGATTCCGCCGCTGGAGTTCATCCCTTATGCTGAAAAGAACAGGCTGATCAAACCAATCGGCTGGAAAATCATGCGCCAGGCGTTCGGTTTTTTAAAGAAGCTGGAGTACAGCGGCCTCCATGATGTCGGCATCTCTGTCAACATCTCAGCCATTCAGCTGCTGGACGGGGACTTTAGCAGGTATTTGTTTGACTTGATCAATGAGTTTTCGGTTCTCCCCGGCAACATCACCCTGGAGGTCACGGAATCCGTCTTCGCATCAAACTATGGGGCGATCAATCGGATCCTCGGAACGATAAGGGACAATGGCATCCATATTGCCATTGATGATTTTGGGACAGGCTACTCCTCGCTGGAGCGGGAAAGCGAGATGAACGTCAACAACCTGAAAATCGACAAGTCCTTCATCAGCAGGATCAAGTCCGCGGCATCTGAGAATGTCATTGTCAGCGATATCGTCTCCATCTCCCATAAGATGGGCCATTACGTCACGGCGGAAGGTGTGGAGCAGGAACTGCAGATCCAGTATCTGAGCAGCTGCGGGTGTGACAGGATCCAGGGATACCTGATCAGCAGGCCCCTTGATGAGGAGCAGGCGATCGGGTTTCTGAAGAAACAGAAATAATTAAGTTTCTGAGACAGGCGGACCTCCTATCATCTCAGGCTCCGGGAACAGCGGACGATGCGGATGTCACCCGTCCTTTCATTTCAGCACTTCTGCCAGGCTGACGAAGCGGTATGCCTTATCCGCCGGAAGCGTCTCCATCTGACTCAAGTAGATGTCCAGCGCTTCGGCTGTATGGATGCTGTTGTCGGACATGTGCATGACCATCACGGCGCCGCTTCTGGTGCTGCGTTTCAGTTCGTTTGCAAGTTTCACCGGGTCTGTGGCCTCATAGTCATTGGTGGTGTGGCTTCCGGAGACCGAGTGGGTAAAACCAAGCTCGAACACGGCGGTCAGGCCTCTTTTGCTGACTGCCAGCGTCGGGGGGCGGAACAACCTCGTCAGCGCCGGGCGACCGTCGATTTTGATGTCGCCGACGAGCGACTGCAGGATCTCATAGCTGGTCACCAGGTCCCGCTTCAGATCCTCCGCCTGTTTCTCGGTCAGGTCCGTGAACTTTCTTTCAGTGTCTGTGCTGTTGGACAGAGGAAAATGTGAGTGGGTGTGGCTTGCGATGCTGTGCCCTTCCAGCGCGATGGCCCGCAGCAGGTTTGGATTGTAGTGAACGTTGTTTGTCCTGACGAAGAACGTCGCTTTTGCACCATGCTTCCTGAGCACGTCAAGGATCCCGGTCACCGTCGCGTCCGTGCCCCAGTCGTCAAACGTCAGGAACACCATGTTCCCGTTGTTTGCGACCAATCCCTTTTTATCGATCCTGTTGATCTCCTGCTGGGTGAAACCGGGCAGCACCGAAGAAACATTGACCCAGAATATTCCGAAATAACGGGTTTGGATGGCTGTCATCGGATCGACGATGAGCTGGCCGGGATGGATGGCGTCCCTGATCTCAGGCAGGATGCTTTCCTTTTTCAAGGGATAGGTGTAAAGGGCGCCCTGGTTGCTGAGGATCTCCATGACTGGCTTGAGCGCATAAATGTTTCTTTCCTGAGCGACCAGCCTGACCAGCCCGCCCAGAACTTCACTGCTGTAATGGTACTGACCCATCCTGAAGTGAACGATCTCTCCCCGCTGAAGCGCGCCGCTTTTCCGGGGAAACCGCTTTTCCAGCACGGCGGCCGGATCTGTTTCCCGCTCGTCCTCAGGGTGCACCGCATCGGAGAGGGCGGTCAGCAGGGTGAAACCGCCGGCGCCGCAGGCCTGACGGAGGGCGTCGGTGACACCGCCGATGGCGGGGCGCACGGGCAGCGGTCCGGCATAGGCGTACATGCTGTACAGCGCTTCCTTGATCTGCAGGATCTCCAGCAGCGCCGCTTCTGCGCCCTCCTTTTCCGTTGAAAGCACAGCGATGCCCAGCGCATGCCCGTTTTGGAGGATGTCCTTTACTCCGGATGCATTCTGCGCCAGATCACGGGACGAGACAAAAAAGGTCGCTTTTGCGTTCACTGACGCCAGCGCGGCCAGCACCCCGCTCAGTTCCTTCTGATCATCAAATCCGGAAAAAGTCAGGGCGGCGGCGCGCTCCGTGGTATAGACCCGCGCTGTCTCCTGCGCGGGATAGTAGGGCGAGGCGAGCAGGGACTTCGCTTTTTGGGCATGATCGGTTTGAACAAGCGCGGCGCACAGCTGCCGAAGATAAGCCATGTTCTTTTGCGTCACGCCGTTGAGCTGCAGGCACAGAATGGCTCCCCTGGGCAGTTCATGCAGGACTGTTTCCGGATCCGGCAGTGCGGCGCCTGAGGAAAGCTGCAAGGTCTCTGTGGGAACCAAAACCGATTCCAACAGGGATGCGTAGGCAGCGGCCAGCAGCTCCTCATTCGGCGGCTCAAGGGTCAGCAGGCTGGTGGGCTTCAGCCCGATCATCATATGGAGGGCAACGCTCGTCTTGACAAGGTCGGTAATTGTCCGTTTTACCATTGATACCCCTGTGTCGGCGTTGTTTTCAGTATATGTGATCCCGACCATCTGGCCGCTTTCGGCAATGCGCTGAAGGGACACGCTGCTGGCAGGCAATTCGGAACCGGAGACATAGAACACGGCCTTGATCCCATATTCATTCAGTACCGACAGGATGCTGGCGGTGGTATCGGCGTTCCCGGTCCCGCAGAATACCATCTCGACCTTCATCCCGCCGCTCTTTTCGAAACTGGTTTGAAGGGCAGACCGTGCCTGCTTCCCGCTTTTCTCATATCGGCGCAGGGCATCATCGATCCCCTGGGCAACAGGCGAAACGGTTACGGAAACAGCAGCAGGCTCAACCTCATTGGCGCCGCGCAGGCTCGAAGCGCCCGCCAATACGCCGGCGATCAGCAGCAGCAGGATGACTGTCGTAATATACTGTTTCTTTTCGGGCATCAGCGCCACCACATGTCTGCCGTCATTTTCCTCCTGCAGGGTCACCGCCCCGGATCCTATAGCATAGTTGATTCCGCAGTTCCTGCATCAAGGAAAAGCAGGCAGCCTGCCTGCTCTATCCTGACCTAGGCAACAATGTATGCGGGCAGAACCGGAGGAATGTGTTCCGGAGGATCCTGAAGCTGGATCTGTCAGTTCAGCACTTCACCCAAACTGATGAAACGGAATGATTTATCAGGCGTCCTCTTTCCCATTTCGTTCAGATACAGTTCAAGCGCGCTGACTGTATGAACGCTTGCATCTGAGATGTGCATGATCAAAACAGCGCCATTGACCGTATTTGCTTTCAAGGAAGCGGCCAGTTTATTGGGATCAGTCGTTTTATAGTCCTGACTCGTGAAATATCCGGAAACGGAGTAGGTATAGCCGCTGTCCAGCACTGCGGCCAAACCGCTTTTGCTCACCGCCAACGTCGGCGGACGGAACAGCCGCGTCAGCGCCGGCCGCCCGTTGACGCTGATGTCACCGATGATGGACTGCAGATCCTGATAGCTGTCCACCAGGTCCTGCTTTAATTCTGCCACTTGCGTGGCGCTGAGCTCTGTGAACTTTTTCCCGTTGCCGGTGTCATTGGCCAGGGGATAGTGGGTGCGGGTATGGCTGCCGATGCTGTGCCCTTCCAGAGCGATCGCCCGCAGCAGGTTGGGATTGTAGATGACGTTTTCCGTTCTGACGAAAAAGGTTGCTTTAACGTTATAATTTCTGAGCAGATCCAACAGCGCCGTGACGGTTTTATCCGTTCCCCAGTCATCAAACGTCAGATATACGGCGTTCTGGGCGCCGGTGATCAAACCTCTCTTGTCCAGCTTTTTGATCTCATTGGATGTAAAGCCGGGTAAAAAGCTGACAGAGTTGATCCAGCTGATGCCGATGTAGCGCGACTGGATGGCGGTCAAGGGATCGCCTGTGAGCTGTCCGGGATGGATGGCGTCCCTGACCTCCGGAAGGATGCTCTCACTCCTTAAAGGATACGTATAGGTATACTGCTGGTTTTGGAGGATATCCATGACCGGTTTGATCGGATAGATGTTTTTCTCAGTCGCAATCAGCCGCACCAGATCGCCCAGCAAGCGGTTGCTGTATTGATACTGATTCATTTCAAAATGGACGATATGCCCGCGCTGCAGGGGCCCGTTCACCTCCGGGAAGCGTTTTGCCAATACTGCCGAGGGATCGGTTTCCCGTAGGTCTTCCGGTTTTACCACATTGGTGATGGCCGAGATCAGGGTGAACCCCCCTGCGCCGCAGGCTTGGCGGAGAGCTGCTGAAAAGCCTCCGTAGACAGGGCGTATCGGCAAGGGTCTGCTGTAGGCATACTCGCTGCTGAGGGTCTCTTTGATCTGCAGTAATTCCACCAGGATCGCTTCCGCGCTTGCGTTTCCCACAGGCTGTGAAGCGATGCCAAGCGCATGCCCCCTGCTGATGACTGCCCTCACCCGGGAAGAGTTCTGCACCAGATCTTTCGCTGACACGAAAAACGTCGCTTTCGCATCAAGGGAGTCAAGAACGTCAAGCACTCCGTTCAATTCTTCCTCGTTGTCAAGATTGGAGAAGGTGAAGGCGGCTGCGCGTTCCGTGGTATAGACGCGCATTTGCTCCTGCGCCGGCGCGTATGAGGAGGCGAGCAGGGATTTGACGTTTACGGAAAAATCGGTCTGCGCTAAAGCTGCGCTCAGCTGCCTGACATAGTCCAGTCCGCTCCTTGTCAAGCCGTTGAGCTGTATGCAAAGGATGGACCCCCTGGGCAAATCGTTCAGGAGTATGCCCGGGTTCTGTTGGGAAGCTGCAGAGGACAGTGTCACCGTCTTCGCGGGGATCATGACGGTATACAGATAGGAGGCATATGCGGCGGCGAGGAGGCTATTGTCCGGCGCTTCAAGCGTCAGCACCGCGGAGGGCTGCAGCCCAGTCAGCAGCTGGATGGAGCCTGACAGCCTGACAAAATCGGAAACGGCGCGCTTCGCCGCGGTCTTGCCGGCGACATTGGCAGTCCCGGAGTAGGCGATGCCGACCGGATACCTGCTTTCTGCGATAAGCTGCAAGCTCTGGGGATATTTGGCAACGTCCGCCTCGGTGATGAAGAAAGTGGAGCTGATCCCGCTTTCATCCAGCGCGGAAATGATTTCCCTGATCATCGACTCTTCATAAAGGCCCCAGAACACCAACTCTGCTTTGCGGCCCACGCTTTTTTCGATGCTGGTCAGAAGGGAGGCTCTGTCCTGCTCACCGGCATTGTCAAATCGGCTCAGCGCTTCTTCCAGTCCCTGGCTGACAGGAGCCAGCGTCGTCCCGGCAGATGCGGGTTCCGGAGTTTTATCCTGTGTCCTGAAATAATACACCACTCCAAGGCAGCAAAGGATAAGGACGATCAATATGACCGCAGTTCTAAACTGACTTCTTCCAGGCATGAATACCACCTCTTGTTACAGTTGCGCCGACCATAGCGTGTCTGTCAAGTCGTCCAGGTCATTTCCGCCCAGGCGGAACAGGTCAAAGGAATCATACCCATATTCAAGGCAGATATCCCGCCATATAGCAAGTGTTTGTCCGTCTGCGTACCACACCTCATGGCCGACGCCGTCTTCACTGTACGCGGCCTTCATCGCGCCGCTGAGTGGGTCCCGCTGCGGCTCCACGCCGGCCTGATCCAACTGCCGGATGGCCTGCTGCTGGGTCAGGGCTGTTGTTTTTCCGTCCGCCCAGTCAAATCCGCCCGTTGAAAACGCCATGCGGACGCGGCCGGGGACGTTCAGATACAGTTTGCAGACCTGCTCCAGAAACTTATAATCCGCCTTGGGTCCCGGTCCGCTGTGGTTGCCGAACAGGTTGTAGCACATCACGGAGTACTCCGGCCCCTCTGGAAACGTCGCGTATTTCGGCGCGTCCGATTCCAATGCTACCCGCAGTTTGATCCCTTCCCTCTGGCAGATGGACCAAACTTTGCTGATCATTTCCACGTATGAGGACCAGAGGTCCGGATCCCCCCTGAAGTTTTCATAATCCAGTTCCAGACCGTCCGGACTGTACTTGTCGATCAGGGAGATCAGCTGCTCTATATGCCTGCTCTGCGATTCATGTGACATGAACAGCCTTTTCATCAGGGCGGCGGACTTGAGTTCATATTTCCCGTATTCCACTTCAACATCGTTGACGATGGAGATATAGATCTCGGCATCAGAAAAGGCCGGATCGTCCAGTCCGGAGAGGATCTCATGCGTCTCCGGGGGAACGAAGACCTGGTCCCTGCTGTTGAAATGGCAGGCAAACGCTACAAAGGTATCCACCCTTCCCGACACCTGCCTGGCCTCATCCATCGCGGCGCCGATCTCCCAATACGGAAGCCACGCGCCGTATGAAAGCCCGCCCGCCTGACCGGCGGACGGGAACAGCAGTCCGAACAGCAGGATCAGCGCAAGCCAGATGCCCCTTTTCAACACATTCAGCCTCCTGATCAGAAATTATCGATGAAGAAGTCGACGACGTTCTGGAACCACCTCTGGATGGTGCGGTTGATCGTCTGCTGCTGCGCGCGCGCATAGGTGTACAGGAGCACGTTCGGGTTCTCTGCGTCCCGGATCTCGGGATTGACAAAGACCGCGTCATACACGTCATCATAAATGAATCTCTGGCTGATTTGCTCCTGAGTCATGAATACCCCGGACCCAAGGGCAAGGGAGCCCATTGGATTGGTGGAAACGAGCAGCTGTTCCACCATGACGCGGTCATCCACCCAGATGCTGAGGCGTGAACCCACCAGCCGGATACGGATCTTCCGGTTCCCCCGGTCGGACAGGTCCACGGTCGGGTAATAGGGGGCGCCGCCCATGGCCAGGGTCTTTGGCTGGATGGTCCGCAGCCTGGCGAGCTCTACCTTCGCCTCATCTGCCCTGATCGGATCCGTCTCAAATTGGATCAGCGCTTCCTGCAGCGCGACCAGGCCGTTGTATTCATCCTCCTGGAGCGAAACGAACGGCCCGCCGTCAAATTCGAACAGGTTTTTGCGGAAAATCTCCTTCGGCGTCATGCCCAGCTCACGCACGACGATCTCATTGTCTTCCGATGAGACCTGGATCCCCTGCTGCAGGTTGCGGTCCGTGCGCAGATAAATGCTCTGGATCCCCAGCAGGTTCCCCTGCAGGGTGACCGTCATGTCCAGGTCGGAAAACAGCTGGTTCTTCAGTGTGATCAGCCCTTCGCCCCGCGGCTGTGAGGTCAGGAGGATCCTGTCGTTCGCGTATTCCGCGACACCCACGTCCGCATACCATCTCTCCGCCTCTTCCTTGTCGCCGGTGTAAAAGGCCATCCTGTCGCCCGTATCGTCCCAGATGCGCATCAGGAGATGATTGGTTGAAAAATAGCTCTGCACCTGAAGCCTGGAGAGGTCATAGATGGACGAATCAAGCGTGTTCAGCGCGGTTCCCTGACGGTTGAAGTTCATGGAGAACATGCTGGTCAGGCTGTCGCGGTTGGTGTTGCTGGCAAGAGAGGTCGTTCCGAAAGCGCCGGTGTTGGAATGCATCAGGATATACAGGCCCGGAACAAAGCCCGGTGAGTTTTTGTAAGCTTCTTCCATCAGCCTGTAGTCTTCGCGGATGCGCGCGGTGAGCTGTTCGTCGCTTTCCTCGCGCAGCCTGTCCTTGTCCCGCTTGTAATCCATCAGGTAGTGGTTGTAATCGCGCCAGAGGTATTTGTAGACTTTGAGGAAGACGTTTGCGTTGAGGTGGCCGAAATAATTGCCGTATCGGTCAAAGACGTTGATGTAGGAGAGCCTGTAGCCGTTGGAGCCGGTCTCCCAGACAGCGCTTCTGCTCAGGGATCTCAGGGTCGAACCGGTGATGTACGAGCTGTTCTTTTCCCCCATGTTGTTGGCGTACGTGCTCGCAGTAGCCTTGTACCCGTTCTCTTCCAGGACACTCTGCGCCAGCGTGGTGGTGTTGCGCACCCCGTCCTCAAAGATCAGGAACAGCGCTTTCTCCGGCAGGCTTCCGTAAGACATGTAGTAGTCGATGATATCCTCCTGGGAGATCGTCACGTATCCGGAGGCTTTCAGCGCTTCTATCTGCTGGCGGAAGGTTTCATAGTTGACGATCTTGCTGTCAATTCTCTTTGATTCCGTGAGCCCCGGATAGGAAATGGCGATAAACCGGTTGCTCCCGGCGGCCTCAGAAATCAGACCCCCCGGACCTGCCAGTGACCCGCTTTTCAGTTCGGGCTGGGGCTTGGGCCTTGGGATCAGCAGATAGACGCCGTAAAGGACAGCGGCTACGATCACGACGATCTGAACCACAGTTCTGATCTTCTTGTAAGTGTTCTTGCGCCTCAGCATCTGCTCGGTCTGCGGAGCGAGCTGCGTGCGATCGCCGGATTCCTCCATGTTCGGGCATTGCTCCTTCCACGTACGGGGTTCATGCGTCGTTGCTATAAGACACCTGGCCGTTCAAGCGCAGGCAGGGCTCCTTTTGCAGGATCCCTGCCGCCCGGTCAGGTATAGAAGGTTTCGACCTTCGGCTGGCTTTCGATTTTTGCCTTCTTTTTCTTGTTGCTGCGCGTCCCCCAGTCAGACACCCAGAACGTGATCCAGGCGTAGGGCATCTGCCATAGCAGGATCGCCTCGTAATACAGGCAGAACCACATCCCGTATGCCCAGAGGGTGCTTTTCTTCAGGAGCAGCTGCGCGAAGCTCATCATCAGGGACATCATCAGGATGCCCAGCAGGAAGGTGATGGGGTAGATGTGGAGGACAAAGGGGACGTAGATCAGGTTGTAGATCACGATCAGCGGGGCGATCAGGGGGATCAGGAGCCCCATATAGAATGACAGCGACATCAGGGGCTCCTTGCGCCACATGAACGAGCCTGCCTTCAGGCTCTCCCGCAGCCAGGAGCGTTTCCAGCGCATCTGCTGTTTCAGGAACACCTTCTGGTTGCTGGGCACCAGGGTGGAGCAGATGGCGGTGTCCTGATAGTAGGTGCGGTGATTCTTGACCACGAAGTTCGTCAGGCTCCGGTCATCCCCGAAGGTGGCCTTGCGCCCCAGGAAGGTCTGGTTGAGCCATTCGTCAAGCACCTCGCTCACCGCTTCCATCCTGTAGCAGGACAGGGGGCCGGACAGGCACATCACGGAGCTGAAATATGCTTCCGCCGCTTTGATGATCCTGAAGGAAATATAGTACCGGACGGACTGCATCTTGGTCAGCCAGTTCGTGTAGGTGTTGGCAACGTCGGTCCGCCCGGCAACGCCAGCCATCTTGGGGTCGACCATCGGCTGGACCAGGTTGCGGATGGCGTCCGGTTCCAGGAAGCTGTCCGAATCCACAAAGGCCACCAGTTCCGTGTGCGTGTTGCGGATCCCCAGGGCCATGGCTTCGCGCTTGCCCTGGTTGCGTTTCTGGAAGAATACCCGGATCCGTTCATGGGTCTTGAAGCGGCTGCTTTCCTTCCAGAGTTTTTCGACCGTCCTCTTGATCGCTTCCACGGATCCGTCGCTTGAGCCGTCATCCACGATGATGATCTGAAGCTTGTCGACGGGATAGTCCTGGTCGATGCAGCTGAGGATCGTTCTTGAGATATAGGTCTCCTCATTGAAGCAGGGGATCACGATGGTGATGCTCGGGGTATAGTTGGGGTCCACCGGGACAGTCCGGTACAATGCGCCGAAGAGATAGCGCGACAGCAGGAAAGCCGCCGTCACGATCGAATAGGCGTACAGAAGGCTGTTCTGGCTGAAGTACAGCACGCTTTCAGCCCTCATCAGCAGGATCACCAACGTCACCAGCAGCATGAACAGCGAAGCAAGCATCAGGAGGAAATTGTCCCTGGACCTGCGGCGGTACTCATAAAGCGGCTTGTCATACTGCACCGCGAAGGAGTCCTGCCCGGGGCTGACCCTGGCGACCTTGGCCTTCACCCGGTAACGCTTTTCCGTGCCTTCCTGCAAAATGCCCGGCTTCAGGTTGAACGACAGGCGGCAGGTGTCCCCCGATTTCAGCGCGGAAGCGCTTTTCCCCCTGGGAAGATTGATCCGCATGCCGGTCTGGGATATATCGTCGCAGACCGCGTCCAGCGTCCTTGAGAACCTCCCCGTGAACTGCACGTTGACGGGAATCCGGACGTTGTAGCGCCTGCCGGCGAACCGCGCGTGCTGGGGCTTGCGCGGATCGCCCAGAAGATCATCGCGCCGGTCAGCCGTGGAACGGATCATGTAGGGGTCCGGAACGTGAGCCAGCAGCCGTCTGTCATGCTGCGGCTCAATCATCTGTTCCGTGACTGGCTTTCTGTTGGACATGAGGCTTCCTTTCCCCCGGTGAGTCGTCGTCAGGTCGGCCAATGACGAAGGATAAAGTCGAGCATGATCCGGCATCCCTCGTCGTTGAGATGGTATCCGTAAGTGTTTTGATCGATGCAAAGCGACAGCGGCAGGTTGCCGTCGCCGTCCCGCAGGGCGGATGCACCGTCGATGAAGGGGATCCCGAAGGACAGGCAGAACTTGTAGACGGCAAGGTTGTACTGGAAGATCTTCAGGTTGTCAGGTTTCCCGGCTTTCATGGACGTACCCGGGGGAACGGACTGCAGGAAGATCCGGATGCCGGGGTTCTTTTCGCGGATCTGATAGATCATCAGCTTGATGCTGTCAATGAGCGAGTTTGCAGAATACTGTCGTATGTCTGACAAACCGGGCATAAGGATGACGGTTTTTGCCTGAAGTTTCTTCAGCGCGTCCGCGATGGTCATTTTTTCTTCATCCACCTTCGGATGCTCCGACAGATCGGTGACCCGCATCAGGGCGCTCCGGATGCCAAACGAGGTCGTGGTCAGGAACTTTGTATCCCCGAGGAATCCGGGATCGCTCTGCCGCCGCCAGGCGACGTAGCTCTCCACGCCCTGGAGGATGGAATCGCCTACCAGGACGACGCCGCTGAGCTGGCTGGCGCTCTGCAACGGGCCTTCCGGTACGCCAAGGGGCGCTCCGGTCACCGGAAGCGCGTAAGCCGTTTCGTCAAGCGCCGCCAGCGTCAGCTCATCAAGCGCCGCGGGTGAATCGAACATGGTGATCCGCTCTGCCTGAAGCGCCTTGGGCAGCACCACGGAATAGCCCTCTTCCTTGAGCGATTCCAGCAGCCAGGAGAAGACCTGGGAAACGTTGATGTAGCGGACCAGGAGGAGCTCCTCCATATCATCCGACAGGTGCGGTGGAGGATCGATCGCCAGGTTGTCCATGCTTTCAAATGCCCGCTCATACTCTGAGGCGTCCAGTTCCTGCCCGAGCTTGATGGAGATGATGGAACCGGGCGTCAGCCGCTGGACATAGCTCAGGGCGGTGTCCTGCTTGCTGAAGCTTCGGTGGTTCAGGTAGACGGAGGGCAGGACGCCGGCTTCCAGTCCTGCCAGGGCGGCTGTCTGAAGCAATTCCCTGGTGTATTCCGAACCGTTGCTTCTGAACATGGTGGGCGTTTTCCCGGTGACCTTCTGCAGCTGTTCCTGGCCGCGGGTGAATTGCTCCAGATTGGTCTGTACGTTCTTCTCATGCATCTTTTTCGGCGCGTTCAGGCCGTAATTGCCGATGATGAAGCCGCTGTCCGAGATTTCCCTCACGACCTGCGGATGCTCGTCGGCGGCGATCCCGCTGATGAAGAACACGGCGGGCACCTGGAACGCCTTGAGCGCTTCGATCAGAAGCCTCATTGAAGCATCGTCCGAGTAGCCTTCCAGGATGATGCTGACGACGCGCTTGTTCGTCAGGACGCTGCCGTATACGTCCGCCGGCTCGTTGGTCAGCGCGGGCGCGGGTGATACGGTATACCTGGGCAGAAAGGTCGATACAGGATTTTCCGCTCCGGTTTTTGGCGCGCACCCGGCCGCCAGCGCGATGATGGCGCACAGCATCAGGCATATTGCAGCCGTCCGGGACACTCTCCTGGTTTTCTCACTGATCATGGCGTATACTCTTGCTCCACGTTCCTGATGGGAGTTTCCTCGTCCTGGGGAAGCGCGAAACGCATGCTTTCGGACTGGCGCAGCACGTCGATGGAGGCGTTGACGTCCTCTTCCATGCGGTGGAAGTGATCCGCCATGTCCTGTTTGAACTGCAGGGCGTGGTAATAGGCGGCGCGGCTGGCCGCGATCATACGTGAACGTTTCTCATAGGCGACCCTGAGGATCTCTTCCCGCTCGCTCTTTGCCTTGTCCAGGATCTGTTTGGATTTGCGCTCCGTTTCAAGCATCTGCTCAACCGGATTCTGGCGTTCCACAGAGGCCAGCAGCTCGCTGAGCTTGTCCGCCTTTGTCTGCAGCCTGGCGAGCTCAACGGCCTGCTGGGCCAGCTGTTCGCTCAGCCGGGCGTTATCTACCTGGCTTTTTGCCAGCTTCTCGCTCAGGCGCAGGATCTCCTGCGTCTTCGAGTCGGCCTCTTCCGTCGCTTTCATCGCGCGCTTGCCCAGTTCGGCAGCGGTGTCCATGTGGTTCTCCTTTTCCTGGAGGACCGCATCAAGCTTTTCGCGCAGGGCTTTGAGCTCCCTGCGTTCCGGCCCGATGGTCTGCATGACGCTGTTGAAATACCCTTCAACCTCGTCGGCTTTGTAATACTTGCCCCATTTGCGCTTGAGCGGAGCGGTCTGCAGGTTATCGTTCTTCATCGCGGTCGGTCCTCACTTCGCATTGCTTGTCAGAAAAGCGCCGGAATGATCTCCAGCTCCATCAGCAGATACACGACGGCGCCGATGCAACCCAGGGCCAGCAGGGCATTGAGGATGCTGAAGACTTTGGATTGGCGGCGTTCCGGCTGTTTTGGAAACTCGAACTCGAAGTAGTCCCTTACCGGTTCCTCCGCCGGTTCCTCAGGGGCGGGGGTTTCCGTCTCCATCCCCGGGACCCAGTAGATGGTGCTGCTTCTGTCATAGTTTTCCCTGTCCCTGGGGACAGAAACGGAGGCCGGCGCAGGATCGGGCAATCTTCTGCGTTCGGCTGACGCGCGCGGTTCCTCCTTGGGAGAGGGCGGCGAAGCAACCGTGTCCTGAAGGGGCGGGGCGGCAGTGACCTGAGGCGCTGTCGCGGCAAACGCTCGGTTGATGATCCTGGCGGCGTCTTCCCTTGAGAGGGCCGGCTGCTCAGCTTCCCGGCCGTATCCTTCAGCCAGGGCTGCCTGCGGTACGGCGGGTTCCCTCCTGACCCTTTCAGCCTCGGGCAGGAGGCTCTCATAGGCCATCCCCTCATGATCATCAGCCAGGCCTTTCTGCGCATAGGACAGATAGACCTGTCCGGCCAGATAGGCATCGATATGCCCGGTCAGCGGATCGCTGGCGAAGCGGCGCTCCAGCTCCTGAAAGACCCGCTCAGTAAGTTTCTTTGCCGGCAGATCGGCGCCGGTGACCCTGAAGGCATGCTGATATACGATTCCGTAGTACTTTTTCCGGAACAGATCGGAAGAGGGCAGAAAATCAAAGGATGCGGTGCGTGCGAAGGTCATGTTCCATATCCCTTTCTTGGCGGGAGGGAGGTAAGAAAACCAAGACAGGTCCTTCGGCCTGCAAGGGAGCAAAATCATTCGCTCTGATTCAGAAAGTTTACCGGCTCAGCGACTTTGCGGTGACCTCCTTGGGAATCAGTCGCTGTGCTGCTTCGGAAATGTCGATTGACAATATCCCACAAATATTATATCCACGATAGGGATGCTGTCAAACAAGGAAGGAAAAAACATTGTTCTGTCATGTGCTGTGCGTGCGGGACCTTATCCAACCATAAGGCATGCGGAGCTTCAATACAGACTGCATTCCGTGAAAAAGATAGAGATCAGGCGGATTCGAACGTTCCTGAAGTGGAATTGGCCGGATACGGGGACAGATGACGAGTGTCAGATGATTGATAAAACCCTAATGTATATTATATGTGCTTTTTATTTGACCGTCAATGATTTTTCTGCTTTCGATGGCCGTTTGCATGGATTTTCATATCATAATCCTTGCCTGTCGCCATGATGGAGCCGGAAATGAGCGGGAATCTCCGGAAATGCTTTCGGTTTCGGGCATTCTCGCGTCCGTCCTGTCCCACAAGCCGAGACAACCGCCGCGCCTCGCTGTTCCTTGCGGGCGTGCGCGAATGGTGCTGATTTGATCTTATGAACTGACGCGTCGCCGGATCATTACAGCACTTTATGAGGCCATGCCATTCGTTTCCGCTGTGAAGAGGAGATGCGTCTGAAATCAATGAAACCATCATTGCCCCCTTTGGGATGAACTGCGCGCTGTGAGTCCATTGCCACTGTCTTCAGATGGATTTGGACAGAAAGGGATTCCGCAGGGCGTGCCGCCCAGGCCGCCTTCCGTGGGGCAAGCATTGCCTGAACACGCGGGACAGCTGCGTAAATTTGGCAAAGGCTGAACTGCGCTTCTCCCATCTCTGCGGATCCTTCCCCTGCAGAAGGCTGAAAGCGCCTGACAGGCGGGACAGGGAGGAATACGGGCCGGGCAAGATCCAAAACCTTCCGTTTATCCGGTCAAACTGCACTGGAGCGTTCCTGGCGGAGGAAAAGGACAATGGCGCTGTCTTCCTGCGGCGGCACCGCCTTCTGCCATGCCGGCCAGTGCCTGCGCCGTCATCCGTCTACATCCCAACGCAGGAAACCGCCTGAGAGAAAGGGCGGTCTCCCGAACGGTACAGAATGACGGGAGGATCTCCCCATGCCGGAGGGGTCGCAGGATCAACGGCATCGGGCGCAGAGGAGGCGAGCTATATGGAACAGACTGCCGATTGGCTGATGCAGGGCGACACGGCGATCCAGTACCTGGTCCACCGCTGGCTGCTGGATTCCGGCGGGAGTGTCCTTGAGCAGCTGCAGGAGCGGATCACGCAGGAGGGAATCGGGGCAAGGCTGCTCTCCTGCCGGGGTGCCGGCGGGCACTGGGGGGCTGCACTATTATCAGCCGAAATGGACCTGCACCCACTATACCCTGCTGGACATTCAATCCTTGTATGCCCCGCGGACGACCCCGCCGTGCAGGGAAATGGTCGGCCGGATGCTGGACGAGTGCATGAAAGAGGACGGCAGCCTCAACCTTTCCAAATACGAGCATCCCAGCGACACCTGTGTGGATGGCATGGCGCTTGATTACTGCGCGTGGTTCTGCCCGGACGATCCCCGTGTCAGGCGGCTGGCCTGTTACCTCCTGTCCTGCCAGAAGCCGGACGGCGGTTTTACCTGGGACCAGGGGTTGGAGGATGGAGACGCGCACACCACCATCTGCGTGCTGGAAGGCTTCGGGCAGTGCCTGGACGCCGGGTTCCGCGGGATGGAGGCAGGCCTGAAAACGGCGGTCATCAGGGGAACGGAGTTCCTGCTGTCCAGGGGGCTGTTCATGGGTGACCGGGACGCCAGGTTCCGCAAACTATCCTATCCCTGGCGGTACCGCTATGACCTGCTCAGAGCCCTTGCGTTCTTCGCGGACAGGCACCTGCTCTATGACCCCCGGATGCAGCCCGCGCTGGACTGGCTGAGGAGGAAAAGGAAGGCGGAGGGCTGGTGGGTGCTGGAGAACATCCACAAGGGGAACGTGAATTTTTATCCTGAGGAGCAAGGGGAGCCCAGCCGTTTGATCACCGCAAGGGCATTGCACGTCCTCAGGCAATATCCCAACGGATTGGACGGATAACGATATGAACGGAAGAAGGGCATCATATGGAATTACTGAATGACGCTTTCCGTGACTATACGGAGCAATTGGGCAAAGGGCAAATCCAGAAAGCCTATCGAGGCATATTGGCCTTTATGTCCAGCCTGGCCAGACGCCTTGGTGACAAATATCCAAACTGCTCTCCCGGTTCCCTGTACCCCGGGCTGATGGACATGAGCTATTTCACCTTCACGCCGCCGGAACTCAGGGACAGGAAGTTGAAAATAGCCATCGTATACCTGCATGCGCAGAACAGGTTCGAGATCTGGCTGGGCGGCATGAACCGGAAGGTGCAGGCGGAAACCATCAGCCGCCTGAGCCGTCAGGACCTGGGGAAGTACAGGCTGTCCAAGCCCGCCCCCGGCGTGGATTCCATCCTGGAGGCCGTCCTTATCGACCAAACGGATTTTGACCGCCCGGAGGAGATGGGCGAATCGATCCGGACAGGGGCGGCAGCGTTCATCAGGGACATGCTTTTTCTCGTGAAATGAACGGCCTGTGCGGCGGCGTTCCTTCTATTTTTTGCTTTTATAAAAGCTCTTGCTGAGTTTCGCGATCTCCTTGAACTTCTTCTCTTTCGCCGCCAGGTAGCTTTCCGAGTCCCGCGCGTAGGCGTTTTCCGCACTCAGCCGCTGGAAGGACAGGTAGCGTTCCTCCGGCAGTTCCCCGCGCGCGATGGCTGCGCGTACGGCGCAGCCGGGCTCGCCGCCATGCCGGCAGTCCCTGAACCTGCAGCTTTCGGCCAGCGCTTCAATGTCTGAAAACGCCAGGTCCAGCCCATTGCCCGCGTCCCACATGCCCATTTCCCGCATCCCCGGCGTATCCATCACCAGCCCGCCCGTGGGCAGGGGGATCAGTTCGCGCCGCGTGGTGGTGTGCCGCCCCTTGTCGTCATCCCTGAGGCCGTTGGTATCCAGCCGTTCCTCCCCCAGCAGGCGGTTGATGAGGGTGGATTTCCCCACGCCGGAGGAGCCGATGAACGCCGCCGTCCGGCCTTCCGTCAGGTAGGGGAGAATCTGTCCATACCCGTCCTCCTCCATCGCGCTGGTCACCAGGACGTCCGCCCCCATCGCGACGGAATGCACCATAGCCAGCTTCTCCTGAAGTCTGCCGCACAGGTCTGATTTGGTCAGGACTACGACCGGCACCGCGCCGCTCTCCCAGGCGACGGCCAGGTAGCGCTCCAGGCGCCTCAGGTTAAAATCCTGATTCAGCGACATGCACACGAACGCCGTGTCAACGTTCGCGGCGATCACCTGTTCCTCCCTGGATTTTCCGGGGGCCTTGCGGACGAATGCGCTTTTTCTGGGCAGAACGGAACGGATCACGCCGCGTCCGGAATCAAGGGATTGCGGTTCCAGCAGCACGAAATCGCCTGTCGCCGGATAATCCTGCGCGGTCAACGCCTCAAAGCGGAACTTGCCGGACACGCTGGCCAGCAATTCGCCGCCTTCCCAGAGGACGCGGTACATCCCTTTCTCCTGCGCGACGACCCGGCCGGGCTGCGCGTCCGCGGCTTCTGCCGCCTTTGCGGCAAGGTTTGAAAGTCCGTAGCGTTTCAGTTCTCTAGCGTCCATGTCCCATTCCCTTTCGCTCTTGTCAGCCGTTCCCGTAGCGCTGTCCGACTGCTCCAAGGCTTCGCGCGGTTACAGGCACCGCCTGACCTGCTGCATGGCTATATATTACAGCAAAATCATGTCCCGCAATGTTTTAATTGATTTTTCGTGAATTCTGTTTAACCCCCTTGACCTTTACGCAGCGTCATGGTTTATGCTCCTCTCGTGATGTCAGGAATCCGTATGCGCAAAGCGCCTTGCGGGAAAGGATGAAGATGGAATACAGCGTTGACAGGCTGGCGAAGCTCTCCGGGGTGAGCGCGCGCACCCTGCGATACTATGACCAGATCGGCCTGCTCACCCCCAAAAGGGTAAGCAACGGCTACCGCGTCTATGGGCGGGAGGAGGTCGACCTGCTCCAGCAGATCCTGTTCTACCGCGAGCTGGAAGTGCCGCTTGAGGAGATCAGATCCATCCTCCATGAGGGATCCTACGATGCCGCGGCGGCCCTTCAGGCCCACCTGACTGCGATGAAAGACAAGATGAGACGCATCGAGCAGCTGATCGGCAACCTGGAAAAAACCATTGTGGCGAAAAAGGGAGGAGCAGACATGAGCGACAGGGAAAAATTCGAAGGCTTCAAACGCAGTCTGGTCGAGGAAAACGAACAGAAGTACGGGGATGAAGTCCGCCGGAAGTACGGCAAAGAAGCGCTGGATGCCAGCAGCCAAAAACTGATGGGGCTGACGGAGGCGCAGTACGCGAAGGCTGAAGGTCTGTCCAGGGAATTCAACGAGGCCTTGAAAACCGCGCTCCAGACAGGCGATCCGGCAGGCCCGCTGGCACAGAAAGCCTGCGCCTTGCACCGGGAATGGCTCACATATTTCTGGAAGGATTACTCAAAGCAGGCGCATCTGGGCCTGGCGCAGACGTACGTGGACGACCCGCGGTTCAGGCAGTACTACGACGGCATCATAAAGGGCGGCGCGGAGTTCCTCCTCGAAGCGATGGAAGTGTACTGCAAATAGGAAATTTCATGTTGGGCTTTCCGCCCGGGGAAGAGGATCCCCGGGCTTTTCATATCCTTCGGTTTTCCTGGCGAAGTTGTAACCCATTCCTGATGCAGGTATAATGGCCCCAGTGTACGGAAGGAGGACAGGAAGATGTCAGAGGAAGAACGCCTGGATATCATTGAGGGAACGGACGAGGACGGGAACCGGCTTCTGCTGACGGTTGAGAAATATTTCTTCTACAACGGCGAGGAATACGTGCTGCTGAAG
This sequence comes from Bacillota bacterium, assembly GCA_963169565.1. Lineage (GTDB taxonomy): Bacteria > Bacillota > Clostridia > Christensenellales > Aristaeellaceae > UBA6115. The sequence goes on from CAUJDI010000021.1 coordinate 24,548, forward strand.
CAATACAGCGAAGAAGAACAGAAACCGGCTGCGGAGGAGGGCAGCGAGACACTCTACGTCATGCGCGTCGCTGTCTCAAAGGACGAGGACGGCGAGGAGATCGAGGATTTCGAACCCATTGACGAGGAACTGGCCGAAAGGCTGATCCCGGTGATCCGCGCGCGGTGGGAGACCCCTGACAAAAACGGATGACGATGCCGGACGGTAAACCATGCTGATCAATGATACCATGCGGCAAAAGATCGCCCTGCTGCCGGACAGCCCCGGTTGCTACCTGATGAAGGAGCTGGGCGAGGTCATTTACGTCGGCAAGGCGGTCAGCCTCCTGCACCGGGTGCGCACCTATTTCAGCTCCCAGCCGCATTCCGCCAAGGTGCAGGCCATGGTGGACCGGGTGGACGATTTTGACGTCATCCTGGCCTCCGGCAACCTGGAGGCGCTGATCCTGGAGTCCAACCTCATCAAGCTGTACCGCCCCTACTACAACATCAAGCTGATGGATGACAAGCACTACCCCTACATCCGCATCAGCGTCAACGAGCCCTTCCCGCGCCTGACCGTCGCCCGCCGGGTGGAAGCGGACGGCGCGCGCTACTTCGGCCCCTATTACGGCACCTCCGCAATCCGCCAGGTGACGGGCCTTCTGCGCCGCGCCTTTCCGCTGCGCACCTGCACGCTCAAGCTTCCGCCCGCAAAGCCCCTGCGCCCCTGCATAAGCTTCGAGATGGGGCAGTGCCTGGGCCCCTGCGCGGGGCTCGTGACACAGGAAGCGTACAGAGCGCTGGTGGAGGAGGTCATCGCTTTCCTGAAAGGCCGGTACAAGCCGGTGGTGGACCGTCTGGAGAGGGAGATGGCGCAGGCCTCGCTGGAGCTGCAGTTTGAACGCGCGGCGGAATTGCGCGACAGCATCCGGGACATCATGGGCCTGATGGAACAGCAGAACGCGCAGCAGACTTCGCTTTCCGACCAGGACGTCATCGCGGCGGCCGGGGATGGGCTGGACGCGATGGCGCAGGTGCTGTTCATCCGCGGCGGCAAGATGCTGGAGGCGCAGGCCTTCCCGCTGCCGCGGGAGGGGAGCGAGCCTAAAGAGGAGATCCTGGACGCCTTCCTGGAGCAGTTTTATTTGGACCGAGTGCCCGCGCGGGAGGTCATCGTACAGGCATTGACGGATCCAGAGACCATGGAAGCCTGGCTCAGGGTGAGGCGCGGGGGCGCGGTCACCCTGACGGTGCCAAAGCGCGGGGACAGGTTGAAACTGGTGGAAAACGCGCTGCAGAACGCGAAGGACGCGCTGATGAAACGCAACGCCCGGGAGCAGGTGGTGCAGGAGCGCACGGTGGGCGCCAGCCGGGAGCTGGCCGCCGCTCTGTCCCTGCGGTCGGTCCCCCGGCGCATCGAGGGTTTTGACATCTCCAACACCCAGGGGGCCCAGTCCGTCGCCAGCATGGTGGTGTTTATCGGCGGGGAGCCGGCCCGGAAGGAATACCGGCATTTCCGCATCAAGACGGTGCAGGGCGCGAACGATTTCGCCAGCATGAACGAGGTCCTTCTCCGCCGGCTCAGGCGGACGCAGCTGGCGCAGGACGCCTGGCCGATGCCGGACCTGATCCTGGTGGACGGCGGGCCGGAGCAGCTGGCCTTTGCTCTGAAGGCGAGGGATAGCCTGGGGCTTGACGTGCCGATGTTCGGTCTGGCCAAGCGGCTGGAGGAGATTTGGCTGCCCGGGGAGGCGGAACCCGTGATCCTGGACCGCCATTCCCCCGCGATGCACCTCATCCAGCGCATCCGTGACGAAGCCCACCGTTTCGCGGTCACTCACCACCGGAAGCTGCGCGGAAAAGCGTCCGTCCATTCGCGGCTGGAGGACGTCCCCGGCATCGGCCCCGCCAGGCGGCGGGCGCTGCTGGCGGCCTTCCGCTCCGTCAAGGGGATCATGGAGCAGGAGGCCGAAAGCCTGGCCAGCGTTCCCGGCATGAGTAGAAAAGCCGCGCAGGCGCTGTATGACGCGCTGCACCGGGAGAGGGAAAAGGATGCATGAATCCATTGCGCATCCGCGTTGGATGGGTAACCGCATGAAGGGGGAGAGTGTGTGAGAGGAAGGCGTCTGCTGCCCATCGCCCTGTCCCTGCTGATCTTGACCGGCGCGGCTTCCGCGGAGTTTTCCACGGCGTTTTCTGCCTTGAGGCAGGCTTACCAGTCCGGGCAGGCCTACGCGCTTCGCCTGAACGCGTCTGTGCAGGCATGGCCCGACGTCGCCCCCGAGACCCTGGCCGCCCTGCAGGGCTGGCTGGACACCGCGCAGCTGTCCCTGAGCCTTCAGAAACAGCAAGGCCGGGAGACGGCCCTGGCCCGGCTGTCCGGGAACGGCCAGACGGTGTTCACCCTCATGAACAGGATCGGCGGGGACCAGGCGGACATGACGCTGGAAGTGCCCGGCAGCCTGGCGGCGACACGCTACGTCGGTACCGAAGCGCTTCCGCCATGGCAGTACCTTTTAGGCACGCCCCGGCTGCCGGACGTTGACAAAGCCACATCAACCCTTGATGAGATCCAGGCCCTGTCCCTCGCGCGGCTGCTGCCTTTTGAGAAGGCGGTCAGGAGCGGTGTCAGCATCAGGAACGCCGGGCGCGCCGCAAGCCAGCTGGTGTATACGTTGAATGCTAGTGAAGCGCAGGCGCTCTGGGAGGAAGCCGGACCTAAGCTGCTGCCGCTGCTGGGGCGGTTGGCGGATGACCTTGCGTTCTCATCAGAGGACTTTATGATGGCGCTCAGTTCGCTGGCCTTCACCCGCGCCCTCACCCTCAAGCGGTATCTGAACGATAACGGGAGCGGCCTGGGGTTTCAGATCACTGGAACGATCCAGCTCAAGGGACAGGCCCGCGGTGTGACCGTCTTTTTCGGCCAGTCGGACAGGGGGCTGTACCTGAGCCTCAAATCCCCGGCAACGCGGGGCGGGGACACCCTGGAGGTCCGGGTCTCCCTCGCGTACGCGGCGGGCAGGGTCCAGGGCGACTGGCGGTACAAATCGATCCTTACTGGAAAGAAGCTGGAGGCATCCGGCAAGGTCGACCTGAAAAACAGCCCAGAGGGTCAAGGGGAACGGATAAGCGGCAGCCTGACCGCCCGCCTGAGATTCCCGGACCGCACGGCCGATCTTCTGCTCACGCCCGATCTGCTTCTTGACGGCAGCGGGGCCAGCGGGACCATCAAATATACCGAGCAGGCGGGCAAGACCGTCCTGCGGGATCTGGCGCTTTCCCTGGACCTGTCACCCGTCGGGGAGATCAGGGGACCCGAAGCCCTGGCCGAGGTCCGTCTGGAGCAGGCAGGCGCGGAGCAGATAGCCCTCAGCGCGGCGCAGGTCCGTCCGGCGCTGATGCCCGCGCTGAAAGGATTTCTGTTTTCCCTGCCCCTGCCGGTCCGGCTGCTCGTCCTGCATGACTTCGGCCGGGTGAGGAGGACACAGGGGGAAACCGTTCCCCTGACTGAGGACGGACAGAACAATCAATTTACAGTCACGGACACCGATAAGCAACCTTAACCTGGGAGGATAGACCATGAAGCGACTGATCAGAATTCTGCTGGCGGCAATGCTGGTATTCAGCGCGCTGAACGCGCACGGGCTCAGCTATACGCTGGATGAAAAACTGTTCCGGCAGGTTCGGGACGGATCCGGCCTGAAGGCCACGGTCAAGGCGGAAATGACCGGCGGCGGCTTCAGCATCCTGGATCCCGCGGCCAATGCACTCATCGGTGCGCTCAGCGGCGGCGAGCTTTCCCTGCGTTATCTCAAAGGGGTGGGCACCCTGAAGGGGATGGAGGAGCTTGAGCTCATCCTTCTGAAAGCCGGGCAGATGATCGGCGATATGCGTCTGGTCCGCGACCCGCAGTTTGAGCAGCTTTCGTCCTCGCTCCTGGGCGCAGGGCGGTACGTCGATGCGCGGGACGGCGGGGCGCTCCTGGCGCTGCTTACCGGGCAGGATCCCGCCTGGCCGCCGGTGGAAGGCGTGCTGTTCAGGCTCAACACCGCCGAAACCACCTGGCAGGCAGCCGCTGCCAAGAAGCTGGAGGCCTATTCGGTCAGGCTGTCCCTGTGGCTGCAGGGATTTACCAAAACCGAGACGGTGCGCGATGCCTCAAGCGCGCTGCAGACCCGGGTGACGGTCACTGTGCCCGTCGTTCAGCTCAAGACGCAGGTCAAGCAGCTGTTGCTGGACATGTACGGGGATACTGAGCTGCTGGCCCTGCTGGCCCAGGAAATGGACAGCCGACAGGCGGCCGCCTACCTGCAGCCGGGGATGCTGAACGGGTTCTTCCAGTCACTGGACCTGCTGCCGCTGACGGGCAACCTCGTCTCCCAGCGCCTGATGGACGCCCAGGGACAGCTGCTGGAAATCAGGCTGATGCTCCCAATGGGCGGCGCGCGGGGCATCAGGACGCTTGAGTATACATTCACCGCAAACCAGACCGGCGGCCTGGCGGTGATCAAGGCTGAACTGGAGCCAAAGAAGGCTGGAAACGACCGGGGGCCCGTGATCTCGCTGGTATATGAGGGCGGGGAGACCGGGACTGACGGAGGCATCAGCTATGCGGGCACCCTGAGCATCCAGCCGGAAGCGGCAGGCGACGCGTTCACCGTGGATAAGCAGGAGGGCGACACCCCGGCCGACGTGTATGCCTTCAGCCTCCTCTACGCCCCCTCGCCGGAGGTGGAGGACCTCGTGGCCGGCAGTTCGACAAGGGATTTCGCGTTCAGCCTGCTCATCACGCCGCAGGGAGAGGGCGTGCCCTCCACGCAGCAGATCAAGGCGGACGTTCGCCTTCAGAGCAAGATGAACTCCCGCGCCGCCACCTATTTCACCGGCAGCATCCTCTGGCAGGATCAGGGAACCGCGGCACAGCTGAAGCTGGATCTCTCCGGCAGCACCGCGGCGCCCTGGACGATCCCGGCCGTCGACCCGTCCGGCGCGGTCCGGGTGGATGCC
>CAUJDI010000022.1 GCA_963169565.1 Bacillota bacterium
TTGGAGTTTTGCTCATTCTCCTGATTAATGAGAATGGGATCAATGAAAGCACGGGGAAAACCGATCCCTGTGCCTTGTGTTTCGTACTTTACAAATCAGATTCCATCCGGTATAAAATGATTGCCCATCTATTGGAAAACCCGGGAACTGCAATCCTGCCGGTTCCCGGTCGGGGCGGATGCCGGCTGATCGGAGCAGGGTTGATGTTCGGATTTGATTTCACCGGCAGATTTCGGGAGCACAGGTTCAGGGAATGAATCGGCGGAGGAGGATGACGGATTGGACGGGCTGAACACCCTGATGTACGCGCAGATCAACGCGGCGGGGATCGTGCTGCTGCTGCTGTTCCTGAACAACATGAACCGGAACGGCCACAGGGACATGCCTCTTGACCAGAGGATCTTCAAGGCGCTGATGGGGATGAACATCCTGATCTTCCTGCTGGACACCGGGATGTGGCTGCTTGACGGGACGCGCTTTCCCCTCTCGGGGGTCCTGATGAACTTTGTGACCCTGCTGTATTATATCGGGAATCCGCTGATCTGCTTCCTGTGGCTGATGTACACGGACTACAAGATCCATGAGAGCAGGAGGCGCCTGAGAAAGCGCGCCTTCCTGTACGTCATCCCCTGCGGCATCAGCGCGGCCCTGAGCGTCGTGAGCCTTTTCACCGGCTGGCTGTTTGCGCTGGACGGGGACAACGCCTATTCCAGGGGGCCCTATTTCTGGGTGATGGCGGTCAGCGCGCTGTTCTATCTGGGGCTGTCCTTTTTGATGTCCCTGAAGGACATCCGGGTCAACGGCTGGGAGGAGAACAGGACCGTCAGCGTCCACCTGGTGCTGTTCCCCATCGGGATCATCCTGGCCTCCGTGATCCAGATCCTGTTCTACGGCGTTTCCATCATCTGGGTATCCACCATGATCGCGTTTGCCAGCATCTACATCAACATCCAGAACGTAGAGATCCATACGGATTTCCTGACGGGCCTGTACAACCGGCGCTGGTTGGATGAGCATTTCCAAAGAAGGCTGAAGATGCGCAGGCCGGAGCAGCAGCTGTTCGCGGTCATGATCGACCTGGATGATTTCAAGGGCATCAACGACCGATACGGCCATGCCGCCGGGGACGACGCGCTGAAAAAGCTTTCAGGGATCCTCCGGCAGGCATGCAAAGGCAGTGATGACGCGATCGCGAGGCTGGGCGGCGATGAGTTCATCATCCTGGGCGAGCGGGCGGAAACCGGAGAGATCATCAAGCTGATGGACGCGATCTCCGCTTCTGCCCTCGCGTTCAACGCGCAGCATCAGTCGCCCTATCTGCTTCTGCCGAGCATGGGCCATTCGATCTACTCAAAGGAAGATACCGATTCCTCGTTCTTCGCGGCCGCGGACCGGGCGATGTACCGGAACAAGCAGGAGCGCAAAGCGCTGCGGCCTGAACAGGCCATCTGAAACCCATGGCCCTGGCCTTGGGCCGGCCGGAACGGCGATGCGCACTTCCATCATACCAGGTGTATTCAGAAAAATGATGATGATGCAGAAGGCCGGCAGGGTCGGCGCGCCCATGCGCCGCTGACCGGCTCAGGGTTCCTCCGGCAGGTTCACGTCGACGTATCCCCTGAGCCTGAACAGTTCCAACACCTTCTCCAAGGGGATGCCCCGCATCCTGGCACCCATTGGGATGGTCATCACCCGTCCGGCGGTGCTCAGCATGATGGGGTTGGCAATCTCGGTGAACCCGGCTTCTTTCATGACGTCCACGACGGCCGGGTCCTCCCGGCAGAGTTCATAGATCGTTCTTGACAGGTCCAGTGATTTTTCCGGCATCCCGCACCCCCTCCGTTTCCCTGCGGGCGGATCATGCCCGTCCCCTGACTTGAGGGCACAGAAAACAGGCGATACCGCCATGCCAGGGATCCAAGCATTTACTATCCTGCGTTGAAGAAGACGCGCAGGAAGCCGATGGCCTCCGACCAGACGGCGTCCCTGCCCTTGATCCCCCGGGCTTTCAGAGCCCGGAAGCCATGCCTGCGTTCCTCACCCGTTCCCGCTTCAGCTCTCCTTGCGGTTCTTCCTCCTGCGGGACAGGGTAAGGCCTCCGAACCCGCTGATGATCGCCATGTAGTAGCCCAGGTCATACCAGAACCCGGTATTAAAGGTCTCATAGATGCCGACGTCCTTGTCGAACAGGGACCAGACCAGCGTGACCGGGGCGATCCACCCGTGCCAGACCCCGGTGAAGAACCCCGCCGGCTTCTCCAGGGTGTTCGCGCCGTCGCCGGGTACGCAGCCGGACAGCGCCGCCGCGATCAGGATCATCAGAACGCACAATGCCAGCTTCTTCCAGTTTTTCATTTGTCTCCCGTCCTTTCATATGTCTGTATCGCCAGCGCTGAAAACAGTTTACAGCATACCACGGGTTTCCGCGGAAGAAAATACCGGGGATAGCCTGTCCGCTGGCGGATCGATGAAGACATACCTGCCGCGGGCATCAATGGACGTGTGATACAATGAAAGCTGAGTGGAAGCCGGGGGAGCGACGCTGAAAAGAAGGGATTGTTATGATCAGGGGGATCTGTCTTGGCAACATCGGGATCGACTGCAGGGACGCTGTGAAACTGCGGGATTTCTATGCCGGGCTCCTCGGCTGGGAAAAGCGTGAGATGTACGCCTGCCCGGCGCTGCGCAGCCCGGAGGGCGTCGTCTTCCTGTTTGACCAGGCGGAAGATTTTGGTTACGTCCCGCCCGTGTGGCCGGAGGAGCCGGGAAAACAGCAAAAGCAGATGCACTTTGATTTTCAGGTAGACGATCTGCCCTCCGCCGTGGCCCAGGCGGAAACGCTCGGCGCGGTCAGGGCGGGCAGCCAGTACGGCGGCGCCCACTTTGTCACGATGTTCGACCCGGAGGGCCGCCCCTTCTGCCTGTGCGCGAAGTGAGCCGGAACGCGGTGTATGGAGCGGAGCAGGCTGTAAAACATAGCGATGGAGGAAAAGCATGGAGACCGTCCGTTTCGGGATGATCGGCGCGGGCAGCGTCACGGAAAAAAAGAGCGCCCCGGCGCTGCAGAAGGTGCCGGGTTCTTCCCTGGAGTTTGTGATGCGAAGGGACCGGGAAAAGCTGGAGGACTACGCCCGCCGTCATGGGGTTTCAAAGTTCACCGCCCGGTATGAGGACATCCTGGAGGACCCGGACATCGACGCGGTGTACATCGCCACGCCCCCGGACAGCCACGCCTTCTATACCCTGGAGGCTGCCCGGCGCGGCAAGGCCGTGTACGTGGAAAAGCCGATGGCGCGCACAGTGCCGGAGGCGGAAGGCATGGTCCGGGCCTGCCGCGAGGCGGGCGTGCCGCTGTTTGTCGCCTATTACAGGCGGGCGCAGCCCCGCTTCCTGAAGGCGAGGGAATTGATTATGGATGGTTCGCTGGGGGATGTGCGCTCCTTCCAGTACCTTTTCGCCTGCCCGGTGCCGGAGGATGACCCCGCCCGGCCCTGGCTGCTCTCCCGCGAAAAGGCGGGAGGCGGGCTGCTGTATGACATCGGATCCCACATGATCGACAGCATCATCTTCCTGCTGGGGGAGCCGGAGGAGGTCGTCGGGCGATCCGCCAACCTCAGCCGAGCGCGGGACACGGAGGACCTGAGCAGCGCCCTGATGCGCTTCGTTTCCGGCGTGCAGGGCACGGTGCAGCTGTCGTTTTCCGCCGCCCAAGCCATTGACCGCCTGTGGGTCTCCGGCAGCCGCGGCAGCCTGACCCTGTCCATCATGGGCTATGAGCCGCTGCTATGGGAGCACGACGGCCTGACGGAGCCGATCGATTTTCCGCGCCCGGAGCACGTCCAGCAGCCGCTGATCGAAAGGGTCGTCAATACCCTGCTGGGCAGGGATCATTTGGACGCCACCGGAGCGTCCGCCCTGCAGACGCAGGAGATCCTGGAAGCCATCGACCGCAGCGGCAGCTGGGTTAGGCATACCTGACTCAATCGAAAATGCTTTGATGAGCCGGTCTTTCGTCACCGCATCCTCTGCTTTCGCCCCGGGCTGCTTGCTGCTTAGCGGGAAGCAGTTCCATCATCCAATCAAGAAGGATCGGTTGATCCAAAGGCCGTGAACAATCCCAACAAAACCAGGACAATAAAAAGACAGGCGCGTCTTTGACAGGGACGCGCCTCTTTCTTACACTGGTTCAAATTCTGCGGACTGGAGGATCTCCCTTGAACAGACTGCACATCCCGAAAAACTATCAGCCCCTGCTGAACCTGTATGAGACACAGGAGGCTATCGCGCTGGTGAAGGACACCTTCTCCGGTTTCCTGGCCAAGGCACTCAACCTCAAGCGGGTGTCCGCGCCGCTGTTCGTCCCCTCCGGCAGCGGGCTGAACGACGACCTCAACGGGGTGGAGCGGCCTGTTAGCTTTGAGGTGAGCGACACGGGCGAGGAGGTGCAGGTCGTGCATTCCCTGGCCAAGTGGAAGCGCCAGGCGCTGATGCAGTACGGCTTCCCCGTGGGCGAAGGGCTCTACGCCGACATGAACGCCATCAGGCGGGACGAGCAGCTTGACAGCCTGCACTCCATCTACGTCGACCAGTGGGACTGGGAAAAGGTCATCCGGGAGGAGGACCGGACCCTGGACACCCTCATGCACGCGATGCAGAACATCGTCACCGCCATCATCTGCACCTATGACCTGCTGAAGTGGAAGTATCCCCGCCTGCCGATGAAATTCAAGCACGACATGGCTTTTGTGACCACGCAGGAGCTGGAGGACCTCTGGCCGGAGCTGACCCCCCGGGAGCGGGAGAACCGCTTCGTCCGGCAGCACAGGACCGCCGGCATCCTGCAGATCGGCGGGAAGCTCAGATCCGGCGGGAAACACGACGGCCGTGCGCCGGATTATGACGACTGGGAGCTTAACGGCGACATCTTCTTCTGGGACGACCTGCTGGGGTGCGCAATGGAGCTGTCCAGCATGGGGGTGCGCGTGTCGCCGGAATCCCTGCAGCGGCAGTTGGCCCTGTCCGGGTGCGAATACCGGAGCAGCCTGCCCTTCCACAGCGCGCTGCTCAGGGGCGAACTGCCCTTTACGATGGGCGGGGGCATCGGGCAGAGCAGGATGTGCATGTTGCTGATGGGCAAGGCGCACATCGGGGAGGTGCAGTCCTCCTTCTGGGATGAGAAAACGAAGCAGGTCTGCCGGGAGGCCGGCGTCGTGCTGCTGTAGCGCTCGCTGCGGCCTGCGGATGGATGTTTTGGAATACTTGACAAGGAAACGGCCATTTTGCTAAAATGCGTCTGTCCGGCTTTTACCGGGGAGTAGTCTTCGGAAATGCTGTTTAGATACACAGGAAGCTTTCTTTTTTGCTTTGCGGGAATGGTTACCCGCCTTGTACATACGGTTGTGGCAACAACTGTTGAAATGCTGCTTGTCATCGTTCAGCGACTGGCCGTACGGGTTTTTCCCGCGGCCTTTTTTGTCAAACCGGACAACAATAAAATGATGTATGAGAGTACTCGAAAAGGAGGAAATGATGCCGACCATTGCCTGGATCCTGATAGCGCTGACCGCCCTCTGCGCCGGTGCGTTCGGGGGATTCAGCTACTGCAGGAACACGCTGGAGAAGAGAATCGGGCGGGCCGAGGTGTACGCCAAGGAACTGCTGGACGATGCCACGCGGAAAGCTGAAGAGAAGAAGAAGGAAACCATCCTGGAGGCCAAGGAAGAGGTCCTCCGTTTAAAAACCGAACTGGACAAGGAAATATACGACCGCCGGGCGGAGCAGCAGCGCGGTGAGCGCAGGATCGCCCAGCGCGAGGAGATGCTGGACCGGAAACTGGACAACCTGGAAAAGCGCGAGGAACGCATGAACCAGAAGGCTGAGGAGATCCAGGTTAGGCTGCAGGAAGCGGAAGATATGAAGGACAGGCAGCTGGGCGAACTGGAACGCATCGCCGGCCTGACCGCCGACGAGGCCACCCAAGCCATCATCGCCCGGGTCGAGAAGGAAGCCTACCACGATGCAGCGGCCCTGGTGCGGGAGGTGGAGATCAACGCGAAGGAGGAAGCGAACAAGAAGGCGCGCAACATCATCACCATGGCCATCCAGCGCTGCGCCTCCGACCACGTGGCGGAGACCACGGTCTCGGTCATCTCCCTGCCCAACGACGACATGAAGGGCCGCATCATCGG
>CAUJDI010000023.1 GCA_963169565.1 Bacillota bacterium
GGCTATCAGCAGGGAAATCTGTGTCAGCACAATGCTGAACACGGAATAAAACATCGTGAAGGGAATGTCCCCGGCCCTGATTGCGCCAAAGGCGATATAGCCGATGCCGGGTATCTGGTAAAGCGTCTCCGTGATCATGGAGCCCGCGAACATGCTTGGCAAAAGATAGCTCATGTAGCTGACCAAGGGGATCAGGGTATTGCGGAACGCGTGCCTGTTGATGACTTTTCTCTCCGGAAGCCCTTTCGCGCGGGCCGTACGGATGTAGTCGGCGCCCAGGACCTCCAGCATGTTGGTGCGTGTGAAGCGCATCAGCCCGCCGATGGACAGCATCGTCAGCGTCGTGACCGGCAGGACGAGGTGGCGGGCCATGTCGAGCAATTTGCCCCAGGTGTCAAGCTGCTCGTGGTAGCGGCCGACAATGCCGTAAAGATCGAACCATCCGAGGTTGATCGAAAAAACATACTTCAGCATGGTCGAGAGGAAGAAGGAAGGAAGTGATATCCCGAGCATCGCGAAGAAGGTGACGGCATAATCCGTCTTGCTGTACTGCTTCCTGGCAGCCATGATCCCCAGGGGGATCGCGATGGCGATCTCAAGGATGAAGGTGATGATGTTGAGCGCGACGGTATACCAGATGACGTTCGCGAACTTCTCCGTCACCTTGATGCCGTAGGACCATGAATTGCCGAACTCGCCGCGGATCGCGTCCCCCGCCCAGCCAATAAATCCCGTGAAGACATCCGTATCCAGCCTGAACAGCGCATTCAGTTCAGATACCCATTCAGTGTAGCTCTTGCTGTTGGGCATCGTGGCGCGCTGGCGCGCGATGGTCTCAACGTAGCTTGAGGGCAGTGCCCTGATGACCGCATAGACGATAAATGCACCGAAAACAATAATCAGAACGGCCAGGAAGACCCTTCGGATCAAATACTTCGACATTCAGTATCCCTTCTCCAGTAAAAGACCCGGGTTGGACGGCGATTAAGCCGCCCAACCCGGCGTTGTTTTTTAGGAATTATCTCATTTCGATCAGTTCGATGTCGTTCATCCAGCCCCAGAAGGTGGTGATGTCCGGGGTCACAGTGTCCATGTTGATGCGCTGTGTGCTGAAGATGATGGAGTTCTGACGCTGATAGGCGGGAACCTCAACTGCCCAGTCAACAACCAGGTCGAGCGCCTGCTTGTAGACAGCCTTGCGGAACGCCTGGTCATCCGATCTGCGGGCTTCCATGATCAGATCGTCCAGCACCGGGTCGGCAATGTGGTAATGGTTGCTGTCGGTGCCGCCCTTGCCGACGATGTTGTTGGAATGGTAGACCTGATACATGTCAGGATCGATGGTGGCGCCCCAGGCAGCCGTCCACATTTCCTGCTTGCCGCTGTCCAGCGCCTCCCAGAGGAGGTTGGAATCAGCGGGGTCGTTGATGTTCAGGGTAATGCCGATTTTCTCAAGCAGGGCTTTGGTCGCTGTGAGGACCGCGAAAGAGGGGTGGTCGCCCTGGCCGTCGCCGGGGATGATGACTTCGTAGGCCAGCTTCGCGCCTTCGGGTGCTGCGGTGAACAAGCCTGTCGCCTCGTCAAAGGTGAAGCCTGCGGCCTTGAGGAAGCCGACAGCGGCCTTCAGGGCTGCGTCATAACGCTCCTCAGCGGTCATCTCGGAGGTGTAGATGTCATTCCCGTCCACGTCCACCGAGAACGCGACCTTGTAATCCGGATCGGTCGGCTGCGGGGCAGCCCAGGAGGTGTTGGAAATCGGGTAGTTGATGACAGACGCGGCCTCGCCGTAGTAGCTGTCATAGGCCACTCCGCGGTACACCGCGTAAACGGTGCCGAAGGCCTTGCGCAGGTTCTTGGAGGCATCACTGCCAGGTTCGCCGCCGACGTTGACGGTGTCCGCATTGATGCCGATGTAGCCGTATCCGAGGTTGTCGACCTTGGAGGTGGTCACAACGTCGCCTGTGATTTCGCCGTTGGAGTTCATCTTTGCGACGGTCTCGAAGTTGGCTTTGTTGCCGCTCATCTCGCCGGCGTCCACAACACCGGTCTGGATGCCGGTCGCCACTTCGGAGGTATTGGTTTCCTTGAACTGGATGTACTTGGTCTTGGGCGCGCCCTTGTAATAGAGCTCGTTGGCCTCAAAGTACACGATGCGGTTTTCATACTTGACGAACTTGTAAGCGCCGGCGCCCATCGGATGCCCGGTCTTCTCCGCCACGATGGACAGATCGCCGAAGGGGAAGCCGAACTTGTTGTTCTCGTAATCGTACTGCGCTCTGTCGCCGTAGTAGTGCAGCGGGGTGATCGACAGGCCGAGGATCGAATATACCGCGGGCGCTTCATAGCCGTTGGTTTTCACCTCGACGGTGTAGTCATCCAGTTTCTTGATGCCGGCTACGTTCGGGACGCCCTGGCCGCCCATGGAATCGTCCTTGGGACCCCATTCGCCGATGAAGGCGTCTTTGCTTCCAGAAAGGAAGTCCACGCCGTTGGGTGATTCACCGGCTGAGATGTAGGCATCGGCCTTGCCGTATTTGGCGAGGGCTTCGGCGTAATAGTCATCCAGGGTGGGGTACTCTTCCTTGGTCAGGTCGAAGACCTTGCCGGACGGCGTGGTCAGCACCTTGTCCGCGACATCGCCGAATCCCCACAGAGCCATGCCAAAGGCAGTCTTCAGGCCCTCAGAGGCGGCAATCTCCTCGGAGGTGTAGCCCATGACGTCCGGGCCGTAGGAAACGTATTTGGAATTGACGGTATCAACGATGGACTGGACGTCTTTCTTCCAGGCCGCGGTCAGGCCGGCCCAGAAGCTGTCCTGCTGTTCCTGGGTCCAGGCATCGCCTTGGGCCCACACGTGATCGGCACCGGCGGCATAAAGATCGTCCGCCATCTTGGCGTACTTGTCATACACGTCGCTGGTCGTCTGGGTGCGGTAGTCCTTCAGGCCAATGATTGGGTAAGAACTTAAGGACGTCGAACCGGTATAGCTCGGGTCGATGAAGACGTAATAGGTGAAGATGACGTCATCCGCGGTGACGGGTTCGCCGTCGGAGAACTTCAGGTCATCACGCAGTTTGGCCGTGTAGGTAGTGATGTCCGTTGCCTCGTCATACTCGACCTTGAGGTCCGCGGCGCCCTTGTACACGTAGTCCTTGCCGTTGTAGGGAATGGTTTCGCCTTCGATGGCGTTGTAGACGATGCCGCCCATTCGGTCGGTCGTCATCAGGGAGATCTGGGTCATCCCAGCGACGTCCACGTCGTAGCCGGTGTCCGCAAAGAACGGGCTGAACTTCTCACTGAAGGTGTTGTAGGCGACGACCAGGGGGGTTTCAGACGCCGCCGCGAACGCGGGGACGACAGAAACCAGCATCACCAGCGCCAGCATCAGTGACATCATGGTTCTGGACTTTTTCATGAGATTCCTCCTTTTTTACGTATGCGGATGCTTCCTTTGAATAAGCATCCGCCAAAGATATTCTTGATTGTACCCAGTGTGAACTGGAAAGTCAATCTTGTTACATGGAGTCTGAATGAATTTACATGACAACATCATATTGTGAGGCTTTGTCAAATGTTCACTCGCTTTTTTCAGCGATCGTTTCCTGGACCCCGCTCTCCCCGTCTGTGCCGAGGTTTGGCCTGGTCAAACAGGAGGTTCGCTTCAGATACGAATATAGACACGCCGAAAGCTTTGCCTGGAGCAGGATCAGCAGCAGCAGGGGCCACTCCTTATGGATAAGTCCGCCGAGAAAAATCGTGTCCGCCAGCACCGACATCATCAGCAGGCCGCCTGACACGGCCCCCGGCAGGCTCGCGCCGGTGAGCGACCGCCAGGAAAGCTGATACTGCCTGAATGTCATCCTGTCCTTCCACGTGAACAGCATCCCGGCGGCGATGACCGATTTCCCTGAAAAGAACAGGACAGCAAGGAAGGGGATGATGACGTACAGTTTCCTGAATGATGGAAAATCCAGCCTGCCCATCAGGAAAACAAGGATCGCCTGAAGCGCGCAACACAGCGTCAGCAGGTTCTTTGCCCGCGCCAGCAGGTGTGGCGGGACAGGGGGCACCATCCAGGCGCCCTTGTATTCATAACGAAGTTTTCCCCCGCTTTCGTTCAGTCTGTAAAGGTCCAGGTCCTTTCGCTTGCCCATCCGTGATTCTCCAAATCTGTGATATGGTATGATAGCATAGTTATCAGGCACAGTAAAAGGAGACACAGGACATGTCCGGTTGCGCGCCATCCTCCCCGGCGGAAGCAAGCCTTCAGAACCTTTATTACAGGACGCGTTATCCTGCGATGGCGCTGGCGTTCGCCCTCACGCTTGATCGGGACAAGGCGTTTGACTGCTCCAGAAAGGCACATGTATCAGAAGGAAGCCGCGGGAGGGGGAAAGCAGACCTTCATACAGTTCTCCGCAGGATCCTACGGGTCTGTCCGTTCATGAAAGCAACGGCGGAAACGAGCTTGCCTGTATTGAAGCGCCTGTCCGGGCTGGACAGGGAGGCAAGGACCGTCTGGACGCTTCACAGTGTGTGCGGTTTTTCTATCGAGGTAACCGCCAGTCTGCTGAGCAGATCTTCTGCTGCCGCTGATGCTGCGCTCGCGCGGGCCGTCAGCCGCCTGAAAGAGCCGGACAAAGACAGTTTTGCCAATACAGTCAATGAAATGCTGGCAAAAAAGGAACTGTGGAACGATATCACCTTCGGCATAGAACATCGCAGGAACATCAACCGGCAGATCGCGCTCGTCCTCGGCCTGGCAGCGCTGGCCGCCGCCCTGTTCTTTGCGGGAAGGGAAGCATTTTTCCTGGCCAGGATCATACGGCTTGACACCCGGGTCTCTGAACAAACCGTTTCTGACAGGTACGGCAGCGAGTCGTTCTATAAACGCTTCCCGGAACGACCCGGCGCGGAAAACCCGCGCATCAACCAACCCCTGATGGAACAGCTGAAGAACGTCCCGGAGGGGCAAATGATCCGGGTCGCCTTCCGTTTCTATGACAGTGACCTGATGAGGGAAACCAGGATAGACGGGCAAAACCTGGAAGAGATTTATACGGCTCTCTACAATGAATCCCTGGACCGCGGCCAGGTCAATGCCTTGACCGCCAACGCGCTGAGCGGCTATTACAGAAATTACAGGAGGCCCTTCCGTGTCGAGGACCGGGAGGGTGATTTCAAAAGCGCATATGACAGCGTCTATGACGCCGCCATCGCCGTTGCCCGCGGCGGCGCTTTTGAGCAGACCATCTCGCTGCATCCTGAGATCTTCGGGAGCCGGGATGATTTTGAAGCTTATCTGTACAGCCGCGAGTTTATCAATGAAGTCCCCTATCTGCACACCCTGCTGAACCTGGAAATGCAGATCTCCCGGGCGAAACAGGAAGAAGGCCGGGAGCCTTCAGGGCTGCGCCGGGAATATGAAGACGCCCTGTCCGCATTTTTCAACCCTTCAGGCATCGGCGGGAAGATCAGCGTGAGCAGCTTTTCCTTTGAGCCTGAAAAGCTGAAGTCCTTCTTTGTCCTCAGGGAAAAACTAGGCAAGGAGTTCTCCGCCCTGAACGTCAAGCGGTGCGGCGAGGCGCTGCCCGAGAGCGCCGGGCTCAGCAGCGACATCCTGGAGGGCAGCGAGAGCAGCCTGATGAGCGCGACGCTGACAAAAAAGGAGATCCTCAGCCTGGCTGAGCGTGACGGCCGCTTCTTCTTCCTCGGCATCGCGCCGCCGGAAACGCCATTCCTGAAAGGGCGCATCGAAAGCGAGCTCGCGCTTTCATCCCGGGATGAACTGCTTTCGAGGCATGAGGTCTATCTGATCAACGAGGAGTATCTGCTGTACTCCATCAATTACGCGGCCCCGCTGACACTGCCCCGTGGATTCATCGACGAAATCAGGGCGAAGCTCAAAACCGAGGACACTGGTTTTGAGATGGAGGTGCAGTACACCTACCAGATGCGCTACGCTCATCCGCAGACCCGTACGGGGTATGGGATCCTGCGTTCGCTGCTGCTTGATGACCAGGCGCAGTTCACGACCCGTCAGTATAAGTATTTCAGCAGGATGGCAGCTTACTGACCCTGCTGTATAGATAGAAGGCTTCAGGCGTGACTTGCGCTCAGCGCCTGTCAGGGATGATCTCGATCCAGTAACCGTCCGGATCCTCGATGAAATAGATGCCCATCGCCTGATTCTCATAGCACACCGCGTTCATCGCGCGGTGTTTTTCAAGCGCCTTGCCGATGTCATCCACCCGGAAGGCGAGGTGGAACTCGTTGTCGCCGAGGTTGTAGCGGGGTCTGTCAAAATCCTTCAGCCAGGTCAGCTCCAGCTGATAGCCAGTGACGCCGTCCCCAAGGAAAACCAGGGTGAACTGCTCCCTCTGGATCCGGCGCACCTCGGTCAGTCCCAGAGCCTCGCGGTAGAACGCCAAGGATTTCTGCAGATCGACCACGTTGAAATTGTTGTGCGCGAAGGTGAAGCGCAGCGGCGTCTGCCCGGTTTCGCTGTTCATATCGTCTTCTCCTTGTGTCTGTTCAGGAATCCGCTGATGAATCATCGGGCTCATCCTCAATTTCCATCAAAGCAGCTGGCTCCGCGGTGTCCAGCGACTCGACCGAACGCAGCCGTCTTGTGATGGTGCGCGTCCTGCGGGATGCGAGGTCAATGGATTCGCTGGCCTGACGAAGACGGTTCTGGGTCTTGTCCAGGATGTCGCCAAAGGCGGCGAAATCCCCCTTGACCTGGCTGAGCAGGCGCCAGACCTCCGCGCTGCGCTGCTGGATGGCCAAGGTCCTGAAGCCCATCTGCAGGCTGTTGAGCAGCGCCAGCAGCGTTGTGGGCCCAGCCACTGACACGCGGCTGACCCGCTGCAGCTTCTCCACCAGGCCGGGTATGCGCAGCGCCTCCGCATAAAGACCTTCCACCGGGAGATATAGGATGGCGAAATCCGTGGTATAGGGCGGCTGGATGTACTTGGCGGCGATGCGGGCGGCCTCGCGGGCGACGGCCTGGGCCAGGGCGTTCATCGCATCGTCCGTCAGGTTCCTGTCCGCCGCCTCCTGCGCCTGCTGCAGCCGCTCGTAGTCCTCCAGGGGGAACTTCGCGTCGATGGGAAGCCAGACGGGGCTCCCCTCCTCCTGGCCGGGCAGCCTGACCGCGTACTCCACGCGCTCGGCGTTGCCTGGCTTGACCGCCACGTTGGCCTCGTACTGGCCCGGCGCGAGCGCTTCCTCCAGCAGCATGCCAAGCTGGGCCTCTCCCCAGGTCCCCCGCGTCTTGATGTTGCTGAGGACGCGCTTCAGGTCTCCCACGCCGCCGGCCAGGGTCTTCATCTCCCCCAGGCCCTTGTACACCGCCTCCAGGCGCTCATTGACCAGGGAAAAGCTTTCGCCCAGCCGCTGGGAGAGGGTCTGGTGCAGGTGCTCGTCCACGGTCTTGCGGATCTCCTCCAGCTTGGCCGCATTGTCCCCGCGCATCCCCAGAAGGGACTGGAAGAGGGTGTCCCGCATCTCCGCCACCTTCTGGTCGTTCTGCCCCAGGCGGGTGTTGAGTACCTCATCCAGGTGCCGCAGCCTGCTGTCCTGGTTGGAAAGGGCGGCGTCCAGGCGCTGGTCCAGGCGCTCCGTCCGGGCGGCGGCGGCGTTCTCCTGCGCGAGCAGCATGTTTTGAAGCGCGGCCTGATCCCGGGCGGTGCCGGCGCTCAGCCGCGCCTCGGTATCCCTGACGAGTCGCTCCATATACTCGCTCAGCGCCGCCACGCTCTTTTCATTCCGCGCACCTACCTCCCTGCTCATCCTGCCCTGGCGGACAAGAACGATGATCAAAAGGACAAGCAGCGCTGCCAGAATGCCCAGCGCCGCGTATCCGAAAGGCTGAACAGCCTGAAGGATTTCAGGCATGGCTGATCCCCTGCCGCCAGTGCTTGTAGCAAAGACCGATGTAGCGGATCTGCTGCTGATTGTCGATCAACACCTGTTCCCCTGTCTTGATCACCCTTCCCTCCGGGTCGATCCGGGTGTTCATCGTCGCTTTGGCGCCGCACCAGCACAGGCCGCCCGGCACCTCGTGGATCTCCTCCGCCAGGCGCAGAAGGGCCGCGGAACCCGGAAAAAAATTCCCCTGGAAGTCGCTCTTCAGCCCATAACAGAAGATGTCCAGATGCTCCGCCATATCCGCCAGTTCCTGGACCTGCTCAGGCGTCAGGAACTGCGCCTCATCGATGAACACGTACTCAAACCCGGAGCAGGCGTTCTGCGCCGCCAGCCAGAGAAGCTGCTCCCGCGCGGAATCGCCCCGTTCCAGCACCAGCTCCGCCTTCGCTTTCAGCCCTACGCGAGAATAAACCACGTTCGCCCCGGCCCGCGTGTCGATCGCGGGCTTGACCAAAGCGACGCGCAGGCCAAGCTGCTGGTAGTTGTAGCGCTGCATCAGCAGCTGCGCGGTCTTGCTGGAGCCCATCACACCGTAATAGAAGTGCAGCATTACATTTCTCTCCTGCCTTCCATGGCTTTTGAGAGCGTGACCTCATCCGCGTACTCAAGGTCGCTGCCCACCGGAACGCCGTGGGCGATGCGGGTGACCCTGATGCCCATGGGCTTGACCAGCCGGGCGATATAGGAGGCGGTCGCCTCCCCCTCGATGTCGGGATTGGTCGCGAGGATGAGTTCGCGGACCTTGCCGTCCCCCAGCCTGTCCAGCAGTTCCTGGATGCGGATATCCCTCGGCCCGATCCCGTCCATGGGCGAGAGGACGCCGTGCAGCACGTGGTAGAGCCCGCGGAAATCATGCATGCGCTCCACCGCGGCGACGTCCCTCGGGTCCCTGACCACGCAGATCACGTCCTCAGCGCGCTTCATGTCGCTGCAGACCTGGCACAATTCAAGCGCGGAATAATTGCCGCACCGCGCGCACAGCCTGATGGCTTCCCGGCCCTGAAACAGGGCGTCTGAAAGCGCGCGGACCTGATCCATGGGAAGGGACGCGAGATGATAGGCCAGGCGCTGGGCGCTCTTGCGCCCGATCCCGGGCAGCTTGGCCAGTTCTGAAGCCATGCGCTCGATGGGGTCCATTTGGGCGTTCATCTCAGAACAGCCCGCCCATCCCGCCGGGGGCAAGGGACGACATTGTTTTTTCCCGCGTTTCCTCCCCCATCCTGAACGCTTCGTTCACCGCGGCCAGGATCAGGTCCTGAAGCATTTCCACGTCCTCCGGATCCACAGCTTCGGGTTTAATGGACAGCTCCAGCAGCTGGCGCTTCCCGGACACCTTGCAGGTCACCATCCCGCCGCCGCTTGAAGCCTCGTAGGTCTTTCCGTCCAGATCCTCCTGGGTCCTGGCCAGTTCCTCCTGCATCTTCTGCGCCTGGCGCATCAGCTGCTGCATGTTGCCGCCGCCCATGCCCCCGCCCATGCCGCCGAATGACCTCCCTTTTGCCATATGCCCCTCCCCTCCGGCCGGAACCAGCCGCCGGTATCGAAAATTACACCGCCGTATTTTTGGCTCTGCGGATCTGATTTTATCATGGATCGCGGGCTTCCGCAATCAAGCGTGCCCAGGCTTTCGGCGCTTTGACGCCGGCCTTTGAGGGCCAGGCTTTGCGGCCTGACTGTCATTCTTCTCTTTCCTAACGTAACTGACCGGGATGCTAAGCGAGGGCTGATCCGCGCCTGCGGGGACAAAGCTCATTTCTCCCCGATCCAAAAGGACCGTCCCGCTGGAGCCGCGCGCCTTTCCGTCCCTGAGAAGCAGGCGCACGATCGCCTCATTGAGCATCGGTCCTTTGACCCGCAGCAGCGCGTTTTTCCATAGGGTGAAGCGGCAGCCGCCTTTCCACTCAGCGCAGCCGAAGGCCTTTTCGCTCTCCAGCACTCTTCCCCCACACAGCGGGCATGACAGACCCTCAAGCTCCTTCGCGGCAGGCGCCTGCCTGCTTCTTCCCCCGGCTTTTCGGGATTCCCGGGGGAATTCCACCTGCGCGGTCTGGGACTTGGCATATTGGACCAGATGGGCGGCCAGCCGGCGGATGCCTTCCATGAAGCGCCCCGGATCCCGGCTGCCCTTCGCGATCTCCTCAAGGGCCTGTTCCCACTTGCCCGTCATCACAGGGGAAGCGATGTCCTCAGGAACGACCCTGATCAGTATCTCGCCCTTCTCAGTGGCGGAAATGGTCTTGCCGCGGCGCTGGGCGTATCCCACTTCAACCACTCGTTCAATGATCGCGGCGCGGGTCGCAGGGGTCCCAAGGCCGTTCTTTTGAAGGGCCTCCTGAAGCTCTTCATCATCCAGCTGAACGCCGGGGTGTTCCATGCGGGCCAGCAGGCTCGCGTCAGTGTGCTGCGGCGGGGGCTTGGTGGTCTCCTGCTTGATCTTCACCGACTTGACCGTCCGTTCATCGCCGGCCTTCAGCGTCGGAAGCGCGGGCTCCTCCGCCGTCTCCATCCCCTTCTCGCCGCCTGCTGTCACCGCTTTCCAGCCCTCGATCCTGACGGTCCGGCCCATGGACTTGAAAGAATGACCCTGGGACTGCGTGATGACCGTGGTCAGATCATATTCATAGGCGGGATAGAAGGCTGATATTGTTCGGCGGGCGACAAGGTCGAACAGGGCGCGCTCCTCCGCGGTGAATCTGTCAGTCTCCGCCTTCTGCGAAGTCGGGATGATGGCATGGTGGTCGCTTACTTTTGCGTCGTCGAAGATCCGCCTTGAATAGGGCAGTCTGCCGTCCCTGCGGGGGATGCCTGCGACAAGCTGCTGATACGAATCAGGCAAAGACTCCAGCGCCTTATTGACACGCGGGATCATGTCGTGAGGCAGGAAGCGGCTGTCCGTCCGGGGGTAAGTGAGGCATTTCCGCGCCTCGTACAGCGATTGGGCGATCCTGAGGGTCTTTGCCGCGGTGAAGCCAAGGATGCGGTTGGCTTCCCGCTGCAGGCTTGTCAGGTCGAACAGCTGCGGGGGCAGTTCCTTCTTCGGCTGGGTCTGCGCCTGAGTTACTTTTGCGTTCTGTCCCTTGACCTCACGGGCGATGGCTTCAGCCTGCGCCCTGTCCGGGATGCGGTGGGCTGCCTTTTCCTCCGTTTTCGGGTCGAACCACAGCCCAGAATAGTCCCCGAAGTCAGCAGTCAGGGTGTGGTAGGTGAGCGGCGTAAAGTCCCTGATCTCCTTCGCGCGCTGAGTCAGAATGGCCAGCGTCGGTGTCTGGACGCGTCCGACGGACAGCAGCGCGTCGTATTTGAGCGTGAATGCCCGGCTCGCGTTCATGCCGAAGAGCCAGTCTGCCTGCGAGCGGCACAAGGCGCTCTGGTACAGCCCGTCATATTGCGCGGATGGCTTGAGGCTCTCAAAGCCTTCCCGGATGGCGCCGTCAGTGAGCGATGAGATCCACAGCCGGTCCACAGGCTTGTCACACCCGGCCATCTTATAGATGAAGCGGAAGATCAGTTCTCCCTCGCGCCCGGCGTCCGTCGCGCAGACAAGCCGCGCGGTCGAGGGATCCAGCATCAGTTTTTTCAGCAACGAAAACTGCTGCCGGGTCCGCGGGATGATCTTGGTCTCCAGTTTTTCCGGGAGGATCGGCAGGTCTTCCATCCGCCATTTCTGATACTTTTCATCCAGTTCCCCTGGATCCTTGTGGGTCACCAGGTGCCCCAGGGCCCATGCGACGCGGTGGGTCTCCGACTCGAAATATCCCTCCCGCCGAGCGCATTTGAGCACGCGGGAGATATCCCGCGCGACGCTCGGCTTTTCCGCTATGACCAGAATCACCCGTTTCTCCACATCATCCCGCTTCAGCGTCCGGGCAGGTCAAGATAGCGGCTCATACAGTACCCTTCCCGCCCCTCGTAGACCACGCGGCACCATTCATCCCCGCGCTCAAGCACCAGCAGGCTGTCCCCCCGGGGCATCTCGAGGATGACAGCGCTGTCCTGGCTGCATCCCCGCCGCAGGTTCAGCGTCCCATTCTCCGGCTGGACCGAAACGACGATCGGAACAGGCAGCATGGACAGGCTGGGATCCCTGCGCTCATCCGGCGGAAGGGTCGGGGAGGGCGTTGGGGTCGGCGTCGATCCTTCCTGTCCGGCCGCTTCATCCGTATTCGCAGGAGCGGGGGAAGGGCTCGGGGAAGGCTGCGGGCTGGCAGCCTGCTCCCCGAATGCCAGGTAAGCGCTCATGACATACCCGGTCATGCCCATGTAGGTGCATTGCGTCCAGATGTCCGTGCGCCTGATCACCTGTACAAAGTCGTTCTGCGGGATGGAGGCCAGGCGCCTGGCTGTCAGGCTGGCTGTCTCGCGCAGGTTGAGGGAGCCTGAGCTGGTGTTCACCTTTGCGATCTCACCGCCCGCCCCTCCCGGCGGGGGTGTTGGCGTCGGGCCGGGGCCTGTTTCAAAGCTCAGAAAACCGGTCTGCACATACCCGGTCAAGCCGGACCAAAAGACCTGGGACCAGCTGAGGCCGTGGCTCAGCACAACGATCTCCGTGCCCTTGGGGATCGTCCCCATGATCCTGGACGGGATCTGCGGCTGATCCCTGAAGTTCAGGCTGCCGGAAGGCGTATTGACCCTGGCCCTGATATTTTCCTGTTCCTGGGGCACGGGCGTTGACCCGGGAGTCGGGGTCAGCTCCGGTGACGGCACCGGCGAGGCAGTGGGCTGGGTTTCCGTAAACCTGAGGAACTTTTTCATCACAAAGCCGCGGATCCCCTTATACTCGACTCCGCACCATTCCGCCCCCCGGCTGATGACCGACACCTCCGCAAGGCGCGGGACGGTCAACAGAACTTTGGACAGCTGGGATGCTGATTCCCTCAGGTTCAGGGATCCGGAGGGCGTCAGCACCTCCGCTCGGGCAGCGCCGTCTCCCCCCGGCTCCTGGGTCGTGTCGGGACCGGCGCCGCCCGCAAGGAACTCATTCATCACGTATCCCGGGATGCCGCGGTACCGTACCCCTGACCATTCAGCGCCCTGCGAGGTCACGATGACCTTTTCCCCTTTTGGGATCACCAGGATGACGACCGCCTGCAGGCTGGGACCGCTGCGCATGTTCAGGCTGCCGGATGACGGGGATGCAGTGGAAAACCACTCGCCTGCCTGCGGCGCGTCGCTTTTTGGCACCGCCTGGACGCCTGTCAGCTCCACGTTCCTGCTGAGCAGATGCCCCCGGGTGACGCCTGACTGGACTTCGGCCCAGGTGCTGTCAAAGGTCAGTACCGTGACGCTCTCGCCGTCCGGCAGCGTTTTAAGGGCATAGGAGGAGAGGCTGGCACGGGAGAAAAGGACGGCTCCCGCGTCAAGGGCCCGTATGATCCCTGTCTGCGGCTCGCCGGTAAAGATGATCTGCGGGCGGGCGCCCGTGATGTCGATGAAGTCCAGGGACACGTATCCGCCCTGAAGGCCGAACTGCACCCGCGCGTAATTGCCCGATACCGAGAAAACGGGGAGGATCGTTCCTCCGGGAATGGTCGTGAGGATGGAAGATGAGGCCGATGGTCCGCTGCGCAGGTTGAGCGACTTGGTGTTGACGACGGTCCCCTGCCCCATCAAGGCTGTCGCTTCCACCGCGCCCTCCGGGACGGTCCCGGAAAATGAGATGCTGCTCTTCCTGACGTAGCCCTTCAGCTCGCCGAAGCGGACGCCGAAGAAATCTCCCTGCTGCGTCAGGATGTCAGCCCAGCTGCCTTTGGGCATCACGGCGAGGACCGGCGATGATGCGTCCGCTTGCTGATAGATCGGCGCGGCGCTTCCTGCAAGCCCTTTCCCCGCGCTCTCATCCCCGATCTCCGCCGGGTCGACGACGTCGGTTTCTTCTCCGCTCTCTGTGCCCGGTACGTAGGGGCTTAAGATGGACCGGGTGAAGGAATGGGATACCCGCTGGCAGCCGGGATAGTAGAAAGCAACGATCTGGTCGTAGGTATACCCCATCGCGCCCATCTGCATGGCCCCGCGCTGGCTCATCCCGATGCCGTGGCCTAGCCGCCTGGCCGTAATGACAAACCCGCTATCACCCCTGCTCACACTCCAGAGCTCATTGCTGCCGGAGTTGATGGACAGGGCAAGGGGCTGCTCAAGCTCCGTAAAAATATCAAAGCTCAGGGTCGCGGGGACAACGACGCCGTCCCTCAAAAGGTTCACAAAAAAATCCATTTTGGTGAACAGCCTGCTGGGCTCGGGATACATGGGCTGATGCGGCACGACGTTGACCACCCGCTCCAGGGCCACGTCCTGCCGCCCGGTCAGGGAACGTGCTTTTGTAAGGAGAAGCGCCTTCAGCTGTGCGGTCATTGCGTCAGGATTGAAAGGAACTTCACAGCTCTTGGCGGTTGATTGGGGATTTGCCAGGTCATAGGGATCATCCCGAACGCCGAGATAGGAATAGCCCGTTGAACCCCATGCGTTGGCCGCGCTCTCCGTCTGCCCGCCGTTTGAGGTCGAATAGAAGGTCGCGGTATAGGCTCCGCTGTTTCTGATCACGATGCCGCGGGTCGCATCCACCGCCGCTTTGCAGTTCGCATTGCCGGAAGGCGTCCCGGAATAGACCTGGTCGGAGGTCGTGTCCACCACGTCATATGAACCGCCGCCCATTTTCCTGAGGGTATAGGTACGCGCGGCGACCGCCTGGGCTTTCAGCGCCTCAATATGGGAGCCGTTTCCCATTTCATAGGGCAGTACGCCGTACAGGTAGTCCTCAATGAAGACATAGGCGATCACCGTCAGTTTATTGGCCGATCCGCTTTGCTGAACAGAAAAATACAGGTCCGCGGGGTACAGGTTGGCAGGGGCTCTCCCCTGGGCGATCTTAAGCCCCGCCTCGCCGGAACCGCTGTGCCGGCGCAGCTTGAAAGCGCTGCCCATCTGGAGCGTCTCGCCGCCCAAATTGAGCGACAATGAACCTGTCTGGGCGGAAAAGGCGATGCTCATGCTGCTTCCGGAGGAGACGGCCCGGCTATAGGCGCCTGATACCGAATACTCCCCCTGCACGGTCATGTCCAGCCGCGTGGGCTGGCCAAGGGAACTGAGGGCGACGCGGACCATCCCGTTGATGGATCCGCCCGCGTTCAGGGGCGCTGAACGCAGCGTTTCACCAGATGCAGGCGGCATCAGCCCCACAAGCAGGGCGATCAGGAGGATCAGACACTTTATTCGCTTCATCCGGGGACAGTCTGCCACGGTGGCTCCATCCTTTCCGCCAGGCTCTTAACATTTCTGTAATCATTTTGAAGTATATCATCGGCTTCGACTGTTGTAAACACGCAAACGCAAACAAAAACCACCCATAAAGGGTGGAAAATGGAACGGCCCGCATCGAAAATGCGTCAGGTCACTCCGTGGCCGGCGCACCGACCGGGCAGACATCCGCGCAAGCGCCGCAGTCGATACAAAGCTCAGCATCGATCACATACTGGCTGTCCCCTTCGGCGATCGCGTTCTGGGGGCATTCCGGTTCGCACGCGCCGCAGCTGATGCAAGCGTCCGAAATCTTGTATGCCATGCTCTTTCCCTCCTGTCCAGTGCTTCAGCACTTACTTTGAACGGATTATAAACCATGCCTCCCCCCAGCGCAAGACATCAGGCCGAAGTCATGATTGCCCTACACGTCCCCGCGGCGGCCCGCCCCCCTTCCCTTGCCTTGCTTCATCTGAGCGCATATAATGATCCCAGGCTGGAAACATGCCTACTGCAGCAAGATTGGACACAAAATGAAGCTTGAATTCTGCTCGCTCAACAGCGGATCAAACGGCAACGCTACCTTTGCAGCGGGCGGAAAGACCTGGTTGCTGATTGACGCGGGCCTTCCCGGACGAAACATCTCAAAAGCGCTGGAGACGATCAAGGTCCTTCCCGAAACCATCGACGCCATCCTGGTGACGCATGAACATTCCGACCATATCCGCGGCGCAGGCGTGCTCAGCCGGAAATACCGCATTCCGATCTCGGCCAACGCGGACACCTGGGAGACAGACGCGATGCGGAGGATCGTGGG
>CAUJDI010000024.1 GCA_963169565.1 Bacillota bacterium
CCGGGCAGGCCGACCAGGTCTTCCCGCCGCAACCGATACAGATCCTGCGGTTTTCGCACGTTCAGGTGTTCATACAGGATCTCCAGCGTCTTTTCAGACAGGCTTTCGATGTTCATGGCATCCCTGGAACAGAAGTGGGTCAGCCGGGCGATCACCTGCGGCTTGCATCCCCTGCGGTTTGGGCAAAAGAGATGCGCCCCTTCCTCGATCAGCCCACTCCCGCAGGAAGGGCAGCGATCCGGTTTGGGGATGGGCGTTCCGTCCGCGCCGTCCTCCACCCTGCCGAGGATCTCGGGGATGACGTCGTTGGAGCGCCGGATCCACACCGTGCTGCCGAGGGTCAGGCGCTTGCGCCCGATGTCCCCGAAGTTGTTGAGGGTGGCCTTGCTGACCGTGACGCCGGAAAAATCGACCGGGTCCAGATGGGCAAGCGGCGTCAGCTTGCCTGTCCGTCCCGGTTCCCAGGTGACCTGCCGCAAGGTGGTGGTCATTTCCTCTGCGGCGAACTTGTACGCGACGGCCCAGCGCGGAAACTTGTCCGTATAGCCCAGGGCTTCCCGGGTCTCCAAATCCATGACCTTGATCACGACCCCGTCGATCAAGAAGTCCAGCGTCTCCCGCTTTTCCTCGATCTCCCTGATGGCACGGAGCAAACCCTCGCCCTCATCCCCGGCATACAGGATGAGCGAGACAGGGAAACCGTTCGCGGTGATGAAGCGGTTCAGCCCGTCCTGATCCCCGTACGGCGGGTCGGTGATGGTGCCGATCTCATAAAACCGCGCATCAAGCCTGCGCGACGCGGTCACCCCGGGATCCAGGTTCCTCAGTGCCCCGGCGGCCGCGTTGCGGGCGTTCTTCAGCGGTTCCTCCGCCGTTTTGTTGATCTTTGAAAGCACGGAAAGGCGCATGAGGCACTCGCCGTGTATCTCCATGAGCCCCTGATAGGGTATGGACAGCGGGATGCCGCGGATGGTCTTTGCCTGGGGGAGCACCATCTCCCCGGTGATGCCGTTCCCGCGCGTGACAGCCTGGCTGAGCAGGCCGCCCTCATAGGTCAGGTTGATCGTCAGTCCGTCATACTTGTATTCCAGAGCGAACCTGAGCGGCGGCAGCCCCGTGGTCTTCGCGTACAGCGCGCGGGTCCGCGCAAACCAGGCGGACAGTTCCGCAGCGCTTTGGACCTTGTCCAGGCTCCAGAGCCGGGAGAGGTGCCTGCGCTGCTGGAACGCCGGCAGCGGCTCGCCCCCGACGCGCCGGGTGGGAGAATCCGCAAGGCGCTCGCCCGTTTCGTCCTCCAGCCTGCGCAGTTCATCATACAACTTGTCCCACTGCGCGTCGGACATGACGGGTTCGCCGAGGACGTAATAATGATGGCTCGCCCTGTTGATCAGGTCAACAAGCTCCCGCATGCGCGAGGATTTCTCGGACATGGCTACTCGACCTTGACGATCGGCGCGATGGCGACGGAAAACTCCTTGTCGCCGTAAGCGGTAAAGTGGACCGTCACCCGCGCCTCGGCGCCTGACCCTGATGCGCCGACGACCTGGCCTGAGCCGAACTTCTTATGCAGCACGCGGTCACCCTCCCGAAAGATCTGCGCCGGCTGCTCGACGGCTGATGCCGCGGAGCGGACGAACCCCTTGCTGACCCCGGGGATATCAAGGATGTCCTGACCCATTCCGGGGATGCCGAAACTGGTCTTTGGAAGGCGCTGCGCCGGGCGGGTCCGCTCCCGGGGCGGCTTGTATTCGCCGAAATGCTCCTGCATCGTTTTGCCCCATTCATCGCTGATGAGCTCCTTGGGGATCTCCGACAGGAAAGGACTGGGCTGGTTGTAGGAAGCCTGGTTGAAGATCGCGCGGTGGCGGGTCCTGGTGAGGTAGAGGAACTCCTTGGCGCGGGTGACGCCGACGTAGCAGAGCCTGCGTTCCTCCTCAAGCCGGTCCTCTTCCAGTTTGGACCGCGCGCTGGGCAGCAGCCCGTCCTCCATGCCGGCGATGAACACCGCCCGGTATTCCATCCCCTTGGCGGAGTGCAGCGTCATGAGCGTGACGTACTGCGGCGCATCCTCCTGCATGTCAAGGTCGGTGACAAGTGCGACGTTCTCAAGGTAGGACTGAAGGGTGGCGTCCCCGCTTTTCTGCTCATACTCGTTCACAGCGCCCAAAAACTCCAGCAGGTTGTCGCGTTTGGACAGCATTTCCTCATCATTGCTTTCGGCATACTCCCTGATGAGGCCCGTTTCATCCAGCAGCATCTTCACGAATTCACCCAGGGGAAGTTCGCCCAGCCTGCGGCTGAGCATGTCCATCATCTCGACAAACCCCTCCACACACTTGCGCGGGCGGGAGCCCAGCCTGTCCGGCAGGCTGCGAAGAGCCGCGTACAGGGTAGAGGAGTTCTCCCTGGCCTGTTCCTCCAGCATCTCCACTGTCGCGTCGCCGATGGAGCGTTTGGGCACGTTGATGATGCGCCTGAGCGCCACGTCGTCATCCGGATTGACCAGTACCCTCAGGTAGGCCAGCGCGTCCTTGATCTCCTTGCGGTCATAGAAGCGCGTGCCCCCATAAACGCGGTAAGGGATCCCGGCGCGCATGAACATTTCCTCCAATACGCGGCTCTGCGCATGCATGCGGTAGAGGACCGCGATCTCAGACATGGGCACCTTCCTGGCGCGAAGGCGGCGGACATGTTCGCAGATCCAGGCAGCCTCCTCCCGCTCGTCCCCGGCCGCGCAGAAGCGGATCTTCTCGCCCTTACCGCTTTCGGTCCACAGCGCCTTTTCCATGCGCTGGTCATTGTTTCTGATGATGGCGTTGGCGGCGTCGAGGATCGTCTGGGTCGAACGGTAATTCTGCTCCAGTTTGATGACCTTCGCCTCCGGAAAATCCTTGTTGAACTCGAGGATGTTCCGGATGTCGGCGCCGCGCCAGCCGTAAATGGACTGGTCATCGTCCCCCACGACACACAGGTTGCGGCTCTGCCCGCTCAAGAGCTTGACCAGTGTATACTGGGCAAGGTTCGTATCCTGATATTCATCCACCAGCACGTGCCGGAAGCGCTGCTGGTAATGTTCCAGCACCGGCGGGTGGTCCATCAAAAGCTGCAGCGCCTTGTTGAGCAGGTCATCAAAATCCAGCGCGTTGGCTTTCCTCAGTTTCTCTTCATAGCCGGTGAACAGGTCATGGATGACCTGCGCATGATGGTCCTTCCGGGATTGAGAGAACCAGTCATCCGCGTCCATCAGCCGCGTTTTGGCGTCGCCGATGATGCGCTTCATCTCCCTGAGGCTGAGCTGTTTCTCGTCGATGTCATGCTGTTTGAACAGATCCCTGAGGACCCGCTGCTGATCGTCGTCGTCATAGATGGCAAAAGAGCGCTGGTAGCCCAGCTTCTCGATGTCGCGGCGCAGGATGCGGACGCAGACGGAGTGAAAGGTGCCGATCCAGAGGTCTTCTGCATGGCCGCCGGTCAGATCGTCCACGCGGCGCAGCATTTCCTTGGCGGCCTTGTTGGTAAAGGTGAGCGCCAGGATGTTCCAGGGCTTGACGCCCTGCTGCATCAGGTAGGCGATGCGATAGGTCAATGCGCGGGTCTTGCCGCTTCCGGCACCCGCGACGATCAGCAAAGGCCCCTGCTGGTGCAGGACCGCTTCCGCTTGTCTGTCGTTCAGGTCGTTCAGGTTCATACTACCCCCAAGGCGGCTGCGCTTATTTCCTTCACAAGGACCACTGGAGCCCTCTGCTGTTCAGGTTTGCGGCCTCATGCTTTCAGATTTGACAACAGGTTTATCATACCATAAAACCCGCCGCCTGTACAGGAAACAGGGGCGGGTCCGGGGCTGGCGGGTCCTTATGCGTCAGGGATTGACGCCCTTGTCCTCCCTGAGATTCACCGGCAGGTCGGTATGGGCGAAAGGGTCTTCCTGGATATAGGCGGACAGGTCCACCATGCTGCCTTTTCCCCCCAGGCGCTGCGTTTTGGACGGCTGGGTGGGGCGTACCAGCGGAACGGGGCCGGAGAAATCGATCAGAACGCTCTCGCGCACCTGGGTGAGGGCGTGGACCACAGTGCGGCGTGAAATGCCCCTGCGTGCGTACTCGTTGGCAATCTCAGCCCGCGCGCCGAAATGCATGGGGAAAAAGGTCCTGGGGCGGACTGCCATGATAAAATGGTTCGCGCCCGCGTCATAAAGCCCGCCCTGATGCGGATCCAACGGAAAAAAGGCGACGTCGATCCTGTCCCTGGGCAGCCTGGAGACCTTTTCATAAAACTGCGCTTCAGCCCGGGATATTTCTTTGAGCGTATTCTCTTCGCGCCAGTGCCAGAGGTTCAGATCGCCTGCGTGGTATACCGTGACCCCTTCGGCCGCGGCAAGATAGGACAGCCCCGCGTCCGTCGAGCCGAAGACGGTGATATCGCAATGACCGACACTGAAATGGTCGCCTTCCCTGCAGACGCGGATATTGGCGGCACGCGGCGCCGTTTTGGCCGCATCCTGGGGCAGGATATAGGTGATGGGAAAAGAAGGCTTCCATTCGTAAACGGCCGGGTCATGATGCTCCGCGGAGGCGTTGGGGACGAAAACGAGGATGTTGTTGAAGCCCTGGAAATCCTTCTCGCCCAGGCGCTGATTCTCCGCCAGCTGGGAGAGGCCGGTCTGGCGGTAGCTGAAGATCATCAGCGTCTTCTTCATCAGGACCGTGAACGCGGACTGGTAAAAAAAGGTCACCAGCGCCTGCTCCGCCATGCTGTCTCCCCCTTCCCTTCTTCCTATGCCGTCTGGGCAAACGCTTCTGTCAGCACCCTTCCCTGAGCCATGGGCAGGGTCAGCCCCGAAGCGCGGGCAAGCGTCGGCGCGATGTCCACCAGCTCGCAGGCGTCAAGGCGCTCTCCCTTTTTGAACATTTCGCCGGACAGCCACATCAGGCATTGTGCGCCGGCATGATGCAGCCCGAAGCCATGTGTCGCGCCTCCCTTCGCCTCCGTTTCATCCTCCACCACGGCGATGCCCTCCATCGGCTCGACCGCCAGCAGGACGTCCTCCGGCGCGCGGATCATGCGCAGCTCCTCCCTGGTATAGACATGCCTCAGGCCGAGCTGCTCCATATTGTCCCTCAGCGCTTTGAGAACAACGCGGTAATCGCCCCTGTCCATACGGATATAGGCACCCAGCCCAAGGGTCTGCGCCCTGGCCGGAATGCCGTTGGCCCGAAGCCAGGCATCCAGCGGAAGGGTCCCGCTGACGTCCGCCTGGCCATGGTCGCTGACCACGGCCAGGATGGTGTCTTTCAGCGCTTCCCGCGCCTCCAGCGCGGCGATGATTCGCCCGACGCGTGCGTCCAGGCGCGTGAGTGCATCCTTGGCCTCCTGGCTGAACACGCCGTACCGGTGCCGCATCGCGTCCAGGTCCACCAGGTGCAGCGCCAGCAGATCGGGCATATGCCGTGACTGGATGCGCATGGAAGGTTTGACGTCCCGGGCGGCTCCCAGACCTTCACCCGGCGCGTACTGCCGTCTGATCAGCGTTTCCGCGATCAGGACCGCATAATCATCCAGGTCCGGCTGCCCGGTGCTATTCCGCTTTTTCCCGTACAGCAGTTCATTCTTCAAAAGCCAACAGGTGCTGCCGTAGCGAAGCACCTTCAGCGCCTGGTTTTCACCCGGGAGCGCGAGCACCTCGGGGAAGTTCCATTTGATATGTTTGCTGTGCCCGGTGACCGGCCACAGGATCGCCGCGGTTTCCCGCCCGGCGCGGGACGCCTGCGAGAACAGCGTGTCCGCCAGGATTGTCTTCTCATCCCAAAACCAGGGCCGCCGCCCCGGCGGAAGCCGCGGATCGAAGGGCTCGTTGTGCCCGATGCCGTGCCTGTCGGGATAACAGCCTGTCATCAGGCTGGTATGGATGGGATAGGTCAGCGTGGGATAGATCGTCCTGACCCGGCCGCAGAACACGCCTTCCTGCGCGAGCCCGCCCAGGTTGGGCAGAGAGAGAAGGTAGTCCGCGTCCGCGGCAAACGCCGCGTCCAGGCTGATGACGACCAGGCGCATTTATTTGCGCCAGCCGAAGAACTTGCTCACACCCCAGGTGCCAAGGATCCAACTGAAGGGCCCGCACCCTTTCCTTCCGTCCTTTTTCCTGCCGAAGATCTTGTACAGGACAAAGCCGATCAGGGCGATCTGGAACCAGCTCATCCCCTTGCCGGAGCCTTCCTCCGCCTGCCTGGTCTCCTGCACGTAACGGTCCGCGTTCCGGACGCTGTTCTCAGCGTCGGAAAGGATCCCTTCCAGCCAGGACACAGGGGAGGCGGGAGCGCTGGTGACGGCGGGTCTGACGGCCGTCTTCTCCGCGTAATCAAGCAGCAGTTTGTTGGCTGGCAGCTTCTTCCCCGCCGCGCTCTGGATCTGCTCGCTCAGCGCCAGGAAAAAGGAAGCCAGCGCGCGGTCATAGGCGCGGTCCCGGATGAATGGCTGCCGGAAATGGGCAGTCAGCAGGTTTTCGACTTTCTCCCGGCCAAGCATCTCCTGCGCGCGGCTCCCAAGCGCGGCGTGATAGCTCTCCTCGCCGATGATGACTGTCAGCAGCACCAGGTTCTCATTCCCGGACATCCCGGAAAGCGCTTTCTCCGTAAAGGCTCCCACGTCGGCGCCGCCCAGAAAGTGCTTGGTCAGGACCCGCAGGCCGATGCCCAGGTTGTCTTCAGTGAGCTTTGACAGTTCCGTGATCTCACCGGCCAGGTTGACGTCGATCACTGCCGCCTGGTCGTCCACCGCCGCGGCCTGCGCTTGGGAAAACGTCCAGAATGAGCAGAAAACCATCAGGACAAGAAGGAAGGGGATGAATCTCTTTCTCATATGCCGCTGTCCCCCATTGTGAACAGTTCGGCCTCCCTGACGCCCAGCAGCATCGCCAGACGCCCGTTCAGCTGGCCTTTCAGGCGGCTGTTGAACTCCAGGGCCGCCTTGTTGTATTGGGCGGCGTCCGCCCATTTTGCGCTCTGTTCCAGCCCCCTGGGCAGCAGGCCGGTCACGTAGCCAAGATCCCTCTCATCCCCCTGCACGCCGGGGGAGGCCTCCAGCGCCTTGAGCAGCGCGTCGGCATCAAGCGTGAAACGCTCGTTCACCCTTGCCTTGTCAAGCAGCGGCGCCTGGCCCGACAGCTCGGCCAGGTCATTGACGACCGACTGGATCATTGGATCGGATGCGCTCAGATGGCGCTTTGCGACGGTGAGCAGGTTATGGCCCATCTCGATCCTGGTTTCAAGCACCCCGGCCAGGGAATTCAAAGCAAGCTCCACCTGCGCCTTCTCCCCGGAAAACCCGCGGTAAGCGCCGATCGCCGCCGCGGCGGACAGGAGAACGAGCATCAGGAAAAAAGCCAGGACCGCGCGGGCCGTGAAGTTCATCTTATCCTCCGGTACTCAGCCGTTGATCAGGCGCTGTTTCAGTTCGTCTTCCATGCGGGCCAGGACCTTTTCAGCCTCGGCGCGTTTCTGGCGGCCTTCCGTCTGGATGCGCACGACCTCGTTCATGGTGTCGATCAGGGACTTGTTGGTCTCCACCAGGGTCTGGATGTCGATGATGCCGCGCTCCGCCTCCTGCGCTGTCTCAATGGTGCCCTGCTTGAGCGCTTCGGCGTTCTTTTTGAGCAGTTCATTGGTCATGTCCGTCACGGCCCGCTGCGCCTGCATGGCCTGGCGGGAATGCTGCATCCCCAGCGCCAGCACCATCTGATTCTTCCACAGCGGCAGGGTATTGACTAGGGTCGATTGGATGCGCTCGATCAGAAGGGAGTTGTTGTTCTGCAGCAGCCTGATCTGAGGCGCCATCTGCAGGCTGATCTGACGGGTCAGCTTGAGGTCGTGAAGCTTTTTCTCAAAGCGGTCCGCCGCCTGCTCCAGGTCGCTCGCGTGCTGGGCGTCCATGGTGTCACCGGACTTCTGCGCCTTCTCCTTCATCCGGACGATGTCCGTCTCACGCACCTGCTTGAGCCGCTTCTCCCCCGCGATGATGTACATGGTCAGCTCCCGGAAATACTCCAGGTTCATGTCATACAGGTGGTTGAACATGGAGACGTCCTTGAGCAGCTGGACCTGATGCCCTTCCAGTGAGCCCGCGATGCTGGACACGTTTCCGGCCACGTCGTCAAAGCGGGCCTGGACCTGGGCCATGTGCTTGCGGGCGCTGGTGAACAGGGAGCGCAGCCCCTTTGGCTTTTCAGCGGTGACTTCAAAGGTTTTCAGCTCCCCCACCAGCTTTGTCAGGTTGTCCCCCACGTCGCCCGCGTCGATGTTCTTGACCTCCGCAAGGATGGTGTCGGCAAAATTGGACACCTTCTTCTGCGCGTCCGCGCCGTAGAGCATCACGTGCTGGGGATTGGAGATGTCGATCTTTCCGGCGAACTCGTCCACCGCCTTGCGCTCGCTTTCCGTCAGAGCGCTGTCCAGGTCGCTTGCGATCTTGGCCTGCACGTCCTGAGCGGTCGGCGCTTCCTTCTGCACCTGCTCAAGCTGGCCGATCACCGCCTCCACCTTCTGGCGGTCCGCCGTGTCGCTGGCAAGGGTCAGCTGAGGCAGGGGCTTCCCCGCCGCCTCTTCCACAGAGCGGATCGCCTGGGCGGCGGCCTGGGCTGATTTCTGCGTTTCCTGGATGCGGTCTTCCGCCATCTTCCCGGTTTTCGGCTCGCTCATTGACGTTCCTCCTTCGTTTGTACAGCCTGCGCGCTGGCCTGGCTGGCATTCATCGTCTGAAAACTGCTGCCAAGCAGGCTGTCCTGCTTGAGCATGGTCTCCAGCACGTCGATATCCGTGGTGATGTCCAGCATGTCGTTCTGATAGAGCGTTTCCAGCTGCTTCCTGAAAGCGCCGACGACGACCTGCATCGCTGATTCGATCCGCTCCCGGGTCTCCTGCGCTTTTCCGCCGCTGACCCCGCGCTCGTTGAGCTTCCGGTACCCTGTGAGCATCTTCAGCGTCGTGGGCAGGTAGTAGTCCATAAACCGCCTGATTTGCGGGGCCTTCCCGGGCTGTTCGATGACAGCCTGGAAGATGCGGGTGGTGATCCCTTCCAACTCCACGATCCGGGCGGACAGCTCAGGGTCTGGGATCAGTTCGTCTTCCTTGCGGATCTGGCTGAGCATCTCCTTGCCGCGCGAAACCAGCCGGTCGACCGCATCATCCCCCGTCACAGGCAGCTCGTTCATCGCGGGCGCCTTTTTGGAGGTGTCCAGCCCCGAAAACATCACGTAGGCGACCCGGCCGATCAGCAGGGACAGGAGTCCCGCGATCAGGTAATGTCCCCAGCGGTGGAGGGGAAAGATCGCCGAATACAGCAGGGCGGTCCCGCCCACTGCCAGAAAGGCGGAAAACAGTCCCTTCCCGGGGGATGTTGACTGACTGTTTTTTTTGGCCATGTTCCCTCCAGCATCATCGGAAAAAAGCCCGGGACGATCGATCACTCAACGCGGATTATATCACAGTCATATGGTGCAATCAAATGAAATCTTGATGAGAAA